>JAABSF010000072.1 GCA_011390535.1 Deltaproteobacteria bacterium
TGCCGATGGATCGTTTGGTGGCGGTTAAATTTTTAAAGGATGAGTATGCAGCGGATCCTTCGGTTGTTCGTCGTTTTCAACGAGAGGCAAAGGCTTCCGCGCGTTTGACACATGCCAATATAATCACAGTCCATTTAGTAGGGCGCACCGAGAAAGGTGTTCCATATCTTGTGATGGAGTTTCTTCAAGGCGAAGATCTGGATTCAGCCTGTAAACGGATCGGTGTTATGGAGCCTGCCATCGTGGCGAAGGTGGGCCGTCAGATAGCCGATGCTCTCACCGAAGCCCATTCCAATGACGTTGTCCATAGAGATCTGAAGCCGGCCAATATTAAGTTGTGCGAACGACGAGATCGATTGAGCGTCAAAGTTTTGGATTTTGGTATAGCTAAGATCCTTGAAGACGGTGGGTCTAAAGAGAGTAGACTCACCAAAACAGGGACGGTATTCGGTACTCCTTATTATCTCTCTCCTGAGCAGGCTTCGGGTGATGATGTTGACCACCGTGCCGACATCTATTCTCTTGGTGTTATTCTCTACCAGATGGTAACCGGGCGGTTGCCATTTGATTCCAAGTCGGGGTTGGAGGTTTTGGTTCAGCACATAAAAAACAAGCCCCCACGCCCCAGCGAGTTTCGGAAAGATATCCCTAAAGGTCTCGAGAACATAATACTTCGGTGTCTAGAGAAGAAACCTGAACAGCGTTATCAAACTGCAGAAGAAATTGGTGATTTGTTGGATTCTTTTGAGGAAGATTCCGGCGTCTCTGCGAAGAGCTTTGGAGTCACCCGGACTCCAGTGACCCTGGACATGACCGGTTGGAACAAATCCCCGGACAAAAAAGAGCCGGATAAATCCGGGAGTGAAAAGGCTACCATGTTCGGAATGGGCGGAGTTGCTCCTGCATTGGGACTTGGAGTATCACCAAGCATTTCTGATGAGAGTCGGCCTGATCTGCCATCGCCCGGTGTTGAAGAGAGCAAGTCTAAACCTCAGGCTACGGGGTCTGAACATTTTCCTGAAGAGCTGGCCACCGACAGTGTCACCGGGAAAAACACTATCTTCAGCAATCAGCCTCAAAAGAGGGTGATTGCCGCACCGGCTCCCTATGTGCCGCCTGTGGAATCGTCTCCAGCGCATTCACCGAAGGAACCCGTACCTGCCGGAGTCGGTGGGCCGTCGGATGTTCCACCTTCTTCGGGTCCCGGTGAAGTTGGGCCGGGGTGGAATAAGGAACGTGTGGTTTCAGGTTCGGATGAGGGTTTTGATGCTTATCCTCCCCCACCGAGCGAGAGTGACAAAGCGGTTGAGGCAGGAGGGCGAGGTGATGTTTTAGCAGCTGATGTTCCGGCAGGAGGCGGGGCGGCAGACCATAGTGTCCCGCAAGATAAACCGCCCGCTCAACTGCAAGAGGAGGAAGGGGCGGAACGTTCCGGCTGGGGTGGTGAGAGAGCAGATACTTTCGAGTCTGATTTCAAGATGGTTCGTTTTGGTGGGGGGCGCTCGGTTTGGCTCGTGGTTGGTATCGTTATGTTGGCTGTCGGTGCGCTCGCCACAGGTGGTTATTTCATATTCAGAGATCGACTTTTTGACACGCCCAATGGAAAGGAGAAGGAAGGAAAGAGTATAGCTGCCGGTTCCGAAACGGTTGTTGATGCAGGAGATAGTAGTGATGGCTCGGTTGTTGAAAGTGCCTCCGAAGCACAGAAGGGTCCGTCTTCTTTGACAAAGGGTGTAACTTTGAATCAAGGGATGCGCGCTGGAAGTGTAGTAATCGGAGGTGTGAAGTTTCACTTGAGCCTCGCGGGGGATCTCAGCCCGCGTAAGAAAACCACAGTCAAGTTGTTCATTTCACCAACTCAAGAATCTGCTGATGTCACCAATGGGGAGGTTGCCTTACAGATCGTCGCGCCTGAGGGAGATGTTAAGCTGGTAAAAATTGATCCCGATGAAGGGAACACCCGATCTTATATTGCTGCTTTTCGGTGGACTCAACCGGGGCTTCATCGTTTGGTGTTCCGCTACACAGCCGTTGAAAAACTCGGTTACACCGCATGGTTCGCGGTACCCATAGCATCCGGAGACAAAGATCGTGGAGGGCGCGTGGCTCCCGGGGCATCGAGGGAACCTGAGAATTGGAATACCCCCGAAGAGGTATCAAAAGGCTTTGAAAAGCTGGATCCGGCTCGTCCTACAACGTCCAAACCCCGCCCAACAACACGTCCGCGTCCTCGGCCTCGGCCCAGGACACCTTCGACAACGGTCTTTGATGATCTACCTGCGCCGCCTGATTCAGGGGATCCGGAACCTCGGCCTCGGCCGGATCCTACACCCAGGCCTCGACCACGGCCAAGAGGAGATGACCTGCCACCGCCTCCGCCTGACTGATAATCTCTGATCTATGATTTGAAAACGATAATCTGGGTTCGGATCAAATATCTTTTCGTTCCGGCGGAGTCGCCCGGCTCTCAACCTCGGCGTCCCCGCGAATCCACTTATCGACAAGCCTGTATAGTGGAGAATTGAGACCTGAGGCTTTTAGTTCGGCCAACTCTTTAAGGTGGCTGATTTGTGATGAATGCTTTATTCTCCCTTTTTCCATGGCTGTCAGGTGAGTGGCCCATTCTTCCATCCCGTCTAAGACATGAGTGGCGTAAAAGATGCATACTCCTCTATTTTTTGCTTCATCTTTCAGGAAATCCAGGAGATCCGCCCGAACCACAATGTCCAGATCACTTGTTACTTCGTCCAAAAGTAGGAGGGGTTTTTCGTAAACAAGCTCAACAAAGAGTTGCACTCGCCTTCGTTGCCCCGCAGAGACCCTGTTCATGTGCCAGGAAGGATCGATTTTTAGAAGATCAGTTAAAATATGCAGTCGTTTTGGATTTGCGTCACTCCTTCTTTCCAGCATCTCCGCTACTGTGATATCCACGAAGCAGCGAAATGTCCCCCCAGTGTATGTTACCTTGCTGCTCAGACTTGTATCATGGAAAGCAGGCCGTCCCCAAAGGCGGACATTCTCTCGCCCGATCATATGCTTACCTGCGATGACCCTTAATAGAGTCGTTTTCCCTGAACCATTGGCTCCTACTAGAAGATGCCGCTCTCCTGAGAGGAGCTGGAGATTTATATCTCTCAGTACCAATGGGGTTTCTTGCGAGTAGCGGAAACTAAGGGAGCTTACTTCAACAATTGGAGAAGTTTTCTGATCAGCTAGCATGATTGGAAAAAACCTGGTGCTATGGAGATTGATTTTGGTGACACCATGAGTTTCCAACTACCGAAACACTTTCCATCAACGAACAGATCACCTGAAAATGATGACCCTGTCTTCCATGGCCGCGGTAATCGCGCGGCTCCTGACCCCAAGAGCCGCCAAGTGCGACCTTTTTTATCATGAAACTCGATGTGTATATTGGATTTTTTATGAAACGGAGGGCCTATGTTGATGCCGCTTCCCGGGGCGATGGATGCCTTGTCTTCAATCTCTCCTTCAAGTTGGATATCACCGCTCAACTCTAATGGTGACCAGCCGAACAAGGCCAGGTGTGTGGTGCTGTGTCCTTTAAGGCGCAACAGGAGTTTTGCGGAAGCCTTCGCGTCGGTTGAGGAGGCGGACTTCACTGACCCTTTCATTTCCCATGTCAATAAGTGGCGTGTATTCATCACTTCGCCTCCTTTCTCTTCTGACTTTCTCTGCTTCTCATAGTTTCGTTTGTCATGGTTTCGTTTCCAATGGTTTCGTTTCTCATAGTTTCGCTTCCCATGGCTTCTGTCTCGCTTGGATGGAAACTTGAGCCTCTGCGAGGTGGAATCCAATGGTTCCTTTCATACCACGAAACAGTGTCTTTCCATCCCTCTAAAAATGAATTAAACTTGAATTTGAAACCTGTGTTTTTGATTTTCGTATTGTCGAAAACAACGTCACCCGCCATATAAGGGGTTGCCTCGCGATCCACACGAGGGGCGAGCTCGGAGGTAAGGTTTTCGTTTTCAATTATTTTTTGCCAATTATTTTGTGTGGCCTTGTTTATGAGACGGAAAGGAAACTCGTAGCTGAGCAAGGGTAAAACCGCCTTGATTAGTGTCCAAGGGAAGGGCAAAGAGAACGGCGCAGTCTCGAACCCTCCGGTCGAAAGGATGGTTTCCATTAGCTCTCCCGCGGTGATCACATCGTCACACGCAATGTTGAATACGTCTATGGGCTTTACTTGGGGGGTTTGCAAGAGATGAATCGCAGCCCGGGCTACATCTTCAGAGTGTACAAGGTTTGTGCGCGGCCCGCCGTGGATTTGAGGAACCAGTTTGTTCAATGGGGAGAGCAGGGCAGGGACGGTGGCTGCTGGAGCCACCAGCACTTTGCCTCTTGGACCGTAGATAAGAGCCGGCCTTAATATAGTGATGGCCGGGCCACTTTTTTTCTGGGAGAAGAGGTAGTCTTCAGCCAGCACCTTTGTCGCTTCATACGCTGAAGACGGATGCTTTGGAGACTCTTCGGTCAAGGGTCCTTCAGAGTTTGCGTAGAGAGACCCGGTGGAAAAATGAATGAATCGGGAGACCCCTCTCTGTAGAGCTTCTTCAAATAGATAGATCACCGCGTCCAGGTTGATTGGCGCCTGCCTTTCAAAAGAAACAGTGATATCCACCCAGGCGGCTGCATGGATCACTACGTCCACCCCTTTCACGAGAGCAGAGATCGCAGCGGGATCCGTAAGATCGGCCTCATGCCAAGTTATCTTCTCGCTGTTTCCTGAGTTTTCGGGTTTCTTAAGATCAGTGGCGATAACTTTATACCCCTTATCCGCAAGTTGAGATATCAATAGGCTCCCCACGGATCCTCCTGCGCCTGTTACAAGAACAGTCTCAATTCGATCGGCGGACGCAGCTGCTTTATTTGTTTTACCAGTTAAGCCTGGGGCTCTTACAGGGTTGGGATCGCCTTTGGGGTTGGGATCGCCTGTAAGTTTTGGGTTTTCTTGGTGATTATTTCCTTCTGTCTTTGTTTGTTTTGTTTTTTTCTTACTCATGTTTTCCCCTCATAAAGTTTAGTGCTGTCTCAGCATAGGTGCTCATAGCTTTGGCCGCTTGTTCAGCATCTCCCCTCTTGTGGCACTCTATAAACTCCCGGTGTTTGGATGGATCAAAAACGCTCTTGTGATAAAAGCGGCTGAACAATTTTCGCTGTTTTACGTAAACCTGGCGTATGGCGTGGGTAAGCATTTTTAGGATGCTGTTCTCTGTCAAGCGGACAAGCTCTTCAAAGAAATCGAAGTCAGCTCTTTCCAGCTGAGCTGCGTCCGCCTTTGGAGCTTCCATGCGCCCCAGGATTTTTTCCAGTTTTTCAGTTTCCCCCGGATGCTTCATCACTGCCTTGCGCGCCGTCCATTCCAGCAGTGCCACCCGCAGCTCCAAAAGGTCATGCAACCTTTTCATGTTAGGAACACCTCCGGGTGCAATAATAAACGGGAGCAACTGGAGCCCGGCGGTTGTGAGAAAGTCCTTTATTCGAGTGACCCCACCGTGTTGTATCTCCAAGAGACCCCAGGCCTCCAGCTTAGTAAGGGCTTCCCTTACACCGGATCGGTTAACCGCAAACCTTTCCGCTAATGTGCGTTCTGAAGGCAAGGCATCGCCGGGCTCCAGCTCACCGCCAAGGATGGCTTCTCGAAGCGAATCGGCGATTTGCTCTGCGATTCTTTTCTTTTCTATGGGTGCAAAGCGCATAATTTTCCTTTTTTTAAAGCTCTTATTAACTCAGTCACAGGCAAACTGAACCTGACCTGAACCTGCGAACGGGCGTACGAAAAACCGGTCAACTGTTAAACACACCAGATGATAAACAGGTCAACAAGCCAACAGGTCAACTGGTAAACAGGTCAACTGGTACGACCAGTTACAAGATGCTACTCATGCAGTAGTTTGTCAAGGGTTGATCAGTCATTTTTTTTGTTTGCAGTTATTTGTAGTTAATTTTATCTATTTCAGTTTTTTAAGTTATCTGCCCCGATTATTGATGGCTTAGGCCCTAAGGAGCTAAGAACAAAGGCAAGAAGGAACAAAAGCGCTAAGCAACAAAACCCTGCTGTAGCTCTCCTTTTTCATCTTGTCTCATCTCAGCCACAAAAGCGCAAAAGCAGAGCACAACAAAACAGCGGCGAAAAGAGCGAGGAGAGTGTCATGGATTCCCCATTTTTCTTGTCGTAGCCACGAAAAAAAACCTAATCCATGATCAATATTTGTTGTGGGCGTCATGACGCTACTGTCTTGAACGCCGGTTCTATCTCTCACTGCGGGCATAGCGGTTCGAGTTGGTGCAGCAACCATATCTTCGGCCGCTTCCACCTGGATGGTGTTTCGACCTCTTTTCTCTCCGTCCTCAGTCGCTACCGTAGACGCTTCTCCTCTACACCATTCTTCTTCGGACTCCGGCCCCGATGTTTTCGCCGCGGTTGTATTAAAAAACGAAGGCGAGAGGTTTGACACCTCTTCTATTCCCTGCCGCAGCAATTCTTGTGCCTTTGAAGAATCAAAAGTGGGGTGATGTTCTGTGAGATAATTTTTCAAAGACTCGGTCCAAGCCGTGATGCTCCGAGGTCTTTTCTGAGGATCTTTTTCAAGCGCACATAGTACCAACTCATCCAATTTTCTCTCGATCCAGGGAGCGATCTCTGAGGGTGCGGGCACATGTGGGTCTTTAATGGCTAAAATCGTTTTGGATTTGGAATCTTTTGCGAAAAGTCTCCGGCCGGTTAAAAGCTCATGCAGAAGAATGCCGCATATAAACAGATCGCTCAGCTGTGTGGCCGGTTGTCCCATGATCTGCTCTGGAGACATGTATCCGAATTTGTCTTTTAATAAGTTTTTGCTTCCTCTCCATGTTGCCAGCAAAGATGCAGTTAGATCCAGTCTGCCGAGCTTTATCTTCCCGGTGTTTTCCGCATAAATATCGGAAGGAGCCAGATAAAGAGCACCAGTTGTTTGGATGTTGTGTTTTCTGCTGTGATCGCCTAACACCGCCAGGGCGTCCCCGGCTTCCGCCAGCATCCACACCGCCATAGGCGGGGGTAATCCACGGCCATTCAAAGATAGCGGCAGCTCTCCAAAAGTGAACCCATGAACCGCTTCTGTTGCCGCATATACGGTATCTTCTACTCTGCCGGTGGACAACACTCTCAAAACTGAAGGGTGACAAAGTTCAACTGCTTTTTGCATTTTTTTCAAAAACTCATCTGAGCTTACTTCACAGCGATTCACCCCTGTGGTTTCCGAGAGAATGAACAGCTCAACCTCTTCGCCCCTTTCCCAGTTACTGTTTTCCCGTGCGATGTTTTCCCGGTAACTGTCTGCCCTGTCAACATTTCCCTGGTCAACATTTCCCTGGTCAACATTTCCCTGGTCAACATTTCCCCGGCCAACGTTTTCCCGGACAATGCCTTTAGGCTCACCGATGTTTCCCGGTTCAATCACCGTGGCATTAAAAACATTCAGTGTATCGTTGGTGTCCCTGAGCTTTCCCAGCAGGAAAGGCCCGTATTGATCTCCAGTTTTCAGCTTCATCTCAGCTTCATCTCAGCTTTATCTCAGCTTTACTCTCAGCCTTATGATTCACAGATCCCTATTACAAACATAGATCCCTATTAAAAACAGAAAAAACACGCAAGATGATGATTACGATATAGAGATAAATGTTGCAAGAACAGAGGTGGTTCTTGGACAATTATTTGCGAACGATTACCAGCCGTCGAGGACACATTGGAGCGTGTATGGCTCGGTTTTTGACAAGGGGATCTCTTCGAGGTCATCTCCTAAACGGTTTCCACTGGCAAAACCTGTGACATCGTTAAACCGGTATGACCAACAATACCTGAGGTTTGGGTGGTCTTCAGAATAGGTCACCAGATTATCAATAAGGATGACGTTTATAAATTCACTGAATGCCACAAAGTACCCCAGAAATTGATTGCGGCGCACATCCGCCTGGGAGCTTTTATACATGTACATACCACAACTGTTGCAGACATTATCGTGCACATAGGTCGCGCGGTTATGCCCTTTCTCTCCGCCGCCCGAGTATTGGATATACCCCAGCCGCCCGTTTGCCGACCCATCGACCATTGTGATGGTATTTCCGGCAATTATGTTGTGGGTTTTGTGCCAACTCACGATGGGCCCATCGGTATAGGTGCTGCCTTCACCTTGCTCCATCACATTGTCCAGGATGTACACATTCTCGCCGGTAGCGTTCACAATATCGCCCCCGGCGTTGTGATGAAAGTTGTTGTTTTGAATAATAATGTCTTCATCGACACGCCCCGGACCTTCAATGTCAATACCAAATTGCGGCGCTGTTCCGTTGATGTGATGGATCTCATTGTTTTTTACTGCAATGCGTACACCCCCCACTATTGAAATCCCCTGACGTCGATTATTGAAAATGTTATTGTTAGTAAACGTAATGTCAGTGGCATCCACCACCAGCGCGCCATCACCGGTCAACTCTCGTAACTCCATATTATCAACGAGCACTTTGTTGTTTCCCCACACACAAATACCATGCCCTTCATCGTGGGCCGTACTGCCGTTATCTTCATGAGGGGTATACACATGGGTCTCCCTGTCGCCAACAATAACACCATCGCGCACGATAATATTATCGCCATTTAAGCGCAACACACAGTAATTCCATTTGTCGTTCGTCCCCATGATGAGCACGGCACCTTCACTGAATACAAACTCCGTGTCCCCGAAAATAACAATGCCTCCCTGGTAAATATCGTTTATGTCTTCGCTCACTAGGTAGTTACCCTGGGGCAACACCACGCGAGTGTATCCTTGCTCGTGGGCCCAATCAACTGCAGCTTGTAAGTTGGCGGTTGTCTTAGATGCATCGGTGCTCGTGTTTGGAATGTCCCATTCATCGAGATCAATAAGGTATTCATTGGTGCCTGTTATTGCTGGTACCTGAACTTTAAACCCCGGCTTGGGTAATCCATCATCATCCAGGTCTTCTACATCCGGCTCATACACCGTATCGGTGGCACTTGATTCATCATTAGAACAAGATGCAATCGATAACGTCACAAAAAGAAACAGGCAATATGGGATATATTTCATATGCTTTTTCTCCATGATTTTTCCCGAGTGCATGTTGGGTGCATGGGGCTGCGTTGTGGTGCTGATTTGCATCCATTTGGGTTTACTACCCTACCTGATTATTAGAATATTTGGCATTCATTTTCTAGTTTTTTATAGGAAGTGAACATTCCCTCCCTTTTTCTAGCTCCCTCCTGACAAGCTCCACCAGCGCCTTTTCTGAGCCTCGCCCCATCCTGAACCGCTCCGTCTCATCCAGTCCTCCGCCTCGAACATTAATCTTTGTAAGCAGTTTTCGCACAAGCCCTCCCATGTACAAGGTGACTCTCTCTGTTCGTAACAGCGTCACCTCTACTTTTTCTCCACGGGTGAGCATGTCCAGGAACACGACCCCCTCCATCTCCTCAAGGCGCTTCATGACTTTTTTCTGCACCTTCTCTTCAACGTCTGCGACGGTCATCACCACCAGTTTCACCCACGAGCTACATA
>JAABSF010000659.1 GCA_011390535.1 Deltaproteobacteria bacterium
CGGTGGAGGCCGAATGCTGTTCAACGATGAATCCGTCAGCTTCGGAGCCACCCGCGTAACTGTAGGCGCCTGTGTCGAAGCTGAGCCTTTCTCTTTCGAGCTTTTAGACCCGGCTACAGCAGGGATTGAAACCCTGGAAGATCTCGAAAGAGAAATTCCAACCAGCGGTCAAAACGCTTTATTCTTGGTGGGCACCGGTACGATCCCCTTGGTTTTAGGCGATGTTTTTTTCGCCGGCTTGCGAGCCGCCGGAGAGGAAACCTCCCGTGAATACCCGACAACCTCGACAACACTAAACCTCATGGACGGCCAGGTTCCCGCTGAATCAACCACCCTTAATCGAGTAGCTCTTGTGGGCAGCGTGTCGGATGACATGAGCCCGTGTCAAGAGTTGGCGCTCAGACGACGAATCGCATGGATACGTTATTGGCTCCCTCAGCAACAGTGGACCCATGAAGCGCTGAAAATAAACAAACTTGGAGCACCGGTGGCGGAATATGACGCTGAACGTGATCCGGAATCCGCCCATGAACCTCTAAGTGCGTTCATCATCTCCGACACCACAAAGCTCTTCGAAGGGTTGAGGTTTGAAACCTCACAACAAATACCAGGTATAGATGGCATCATCGGCCATAATTTTCTTAAAAATTTCGAACTTATTCTAGATTACCCCGGAGAGAGGATCATTTTCCGATGTAAAAACTACAAACCGCCTAACCAAACAGATTGCCCAAATCCTGAGGCTCTGGAAACTAACACTTGTTGCGAGTCATCAGGACGGTGCGTATGCCCACCGGCTCAACCCTGCTGTCAGTACCCCTTCACAACAAAACCCTAAAAATCCCTCAACACCACCATCTCCAAACTCACCATGTTCAACCTCCAATACACTCTCTGCATCACTGTGCAAGCCACACGCGCCCATGCTCTCACTCGCCAACACTTCGTTTTTTTGACAGATGTTTCAAGTCACTAATGTTTATTAATATACTCGAAGACTTAATTGTTCACGGTTGATAACAAGATCGATGATTCTCTAATCTCATGGGCATGAAATCCTTCATAATGTACAGTGTCTCACCACTTACTGCTTGATCCGAAATATACCCGGTTTCTTTGCCGATCCAGTTCATTTCACCATTTTTGAAAGCACCGATCATATAATGCTTTGGACATATGACAACAAACAACCTCCCATGATAAAACGACAACAATTTAGGGAACATATCAATGTCTATGCTGAAAAGCTGCTGTCTAAGCAGAAGTTCACCGTCGGATATTTTGAATAAAAGCAATTGGCCTTCCATTCCCAAGATAATGTGATCATCTCTGAGATGAGCAAAGCTCGGCAAACATTCGTCAAGCTCATAAGTCTTCAAATTCCCGTCCGGAATGAAAACCTGAGTTAAGCGTGAAGAAGTTATGTCGGTATCTTTGTCTTTGATGTCGTTTAATAAAAGCACATAACGCCCATCTTCACTGATTGAACCAGCGTTCACCTGAAAACCCGGTATATTTTTTGATTTCCTTTTGCCTTTTTTATCCAGATAGCGAACGCCTTTATTATGGATTGCCACCGAAACACCATTTTCAGAGGTGCGAAAACCAATATGCTGACCTGCACGAAGCAATTGTTCGGCTGGTTTATCAGAGATCGAGTCGAGATTATTGTATTCTTCTCTGTCACATCCTGTTAATTCAAATTCAACTGACGGCACATAACCTCCCATCTCTTCAACTAACGCACTCACAACGTGTTTCGTGACATCGTTGACCTCTTTATTTAAACTCTCTGCAAACCTCTCTTTTAACCAGACACGAAGTGACCAGGCAGCTTTCTTGACTGTGGAGTATTCCGTGTCTGCAACATAAACATGGACTGCATTGTTGCCCTCTGAAAAGCCTGCTATTGCCATCAGACCGCCACCTTCCATCGCTATCCCCACAAGATGCTCATGAGTGTCTGCTTCAGCAGAACCACCGGCATTCCTTATCATAGAACGAGCGGTTTCTTCATTGAACAGACCAAGCTCCCAGTGGTTCAACGACATATAAAGAGGTGGTTTGTGATAAAGCAGCGCATTGGAATAATTCTTCAGATCCTGAGGCATAATCTCTAAAAGTTTGGGAAGATCCCCCTCAGGAGAAATGCTTTCGCCACTTTGATAAATTCTTATTATTGCTTCTAAAAAACCAAACTGCTCCATGATATCCCTCGATATAGATTCTATTGGGCCTAATTGTTGTTTGATACGGGATTTTTAAACCATCAATTAAAAAGATCTTCAATTAAAAAAGTTCGAAATTCAGTTCGCAATACAATGGAATCTCCCGCCGG
>JAABSF010000660.1 GCA_011390535.1 Deltaproteobacteria bacterium
TGTGCAAAAATTCTTGGAATGCATGGCCGACGCAAAAGACAGAATCGAAAAGTACAAAGAAGAGATCGCAGAGTTTTTCCCGGAAGCTCGAGACATTGAAATTCCATCGGTTGTCTCCGACAATGTCACCCTTTCCACTATGCACGGTTGTCCGCCTGAAGAGATAGAAGGGATCGCTCACTATCTTTTGACCAAAAGAAAATACCACACAACGGTCAAAATGAACCCTACTCTTCTTGGTCCCGAGCTCCTTCGAAGCATTCTTCATGATCAGGCCGGTTTTACTGAGATTGACGTACCTGATGAAGCTTTCGAGCATGACACGAAGTATGGTGATGCTGTCGGCATGATCAGCCGGCTGAGAGAGGTGGCCGCAAAAGAGGGGTTGACCTTCGGTCTCAAGCTCACCAACACCTTAGAGGTTAGAAATCACAGGAGTGTTTTTCCAAAAGAGCAACGCATGATGTACATGTCAGGCCGTGCGCTCCATCCTCTCTCTATAGCGCTGGCAAAGCAGATTACCGATGAGTTCGGGCACACTATCCCCATATCGTTCGCCGGGGGGGCGGACGCATTCAACATAGTCGACATTTTGGCTGGAGGGCTCTACCCCATAACAGTGTGCACCGACTTGTTGAAACCGGGTGGATACGGCCGCATGCACCAATATTTGGAGACCATCTTGGAGACGATGAAGAAATGGAATATCAAACGTCTCCAAGACATAGCCCCAGCCTATGCTTGGCAGTTCAGAGGATTTCAATCGAAATTCCAGGGGTTACTGGAGCATGAAGCGAAAATGCGCAACTTGGCCACAAGTTCTCTGCCTCCCACCGAAGCCTTTGGGAGCTTCTCTGCTATCCAGGATAACAAAGTGCTCCAAACTGAAGTACATGAGGCATTCAACGGAGCATGCCGACGCATCTGCCTTGAGAGCTATCTTTCAGAGCTTTTCGATAGATCTTGGCAGAGCGCACGTTCCTTCCCAATGGACACCAAAAACAGTGAGGCTTTAGGTTGGTTTGACTGCGTAAAGGCCCCGTGCCAAATTGAATGCCCTGCACACCAAGATATTCCCCAGTACATGCGGAAGGTTAAAGAAGGCGATTTTGACGGGGCATTGCAAATCATTATGCAAACAAACGCGCTGCCTCATACTACAGGAGCGGTATGTGACCACCCATGCACAACGAAATGCATACGAAACCACTATGATGCTCCTCTTTTAATAAGAGAAATCAAACGTGGAGCAGCAGCCTATGGTAAGAAACCAGAAACCTCTCCTGCGCCGGACATCGGGTCACACAGTACAAATAAGGAGAACGCAGGCAAGGCAGCGCTCATCGGCGCGGGACCGGCGTCTCTCAGCGCTGCGTATTATCTCACTCAGAATGGTTGGAGTGTAACGCTTTTTGACTCACGCGAGCGAGCGGGAGGGATGCCCGATTCGGTGATCCCATCCTTTAGATTGCCACATGAAGACCTAGAGCTTGACCTGGATGCAATTCAGGCACTCGGAGCCGAATTTCGTTTCGGAAAAGAAGCGGGTCGGGATTTCTCTATCTCATCTTTGTTTAAAAATGGGTTTGATGCAGTATTCATCGGAGTAGGAGCACAAAAAGGAAGAAGGCTGGGTATTGAAGGGGAAGATGCCGAAGGCGTAATGGACGGACTCTCTTTCTTAAAAACAGTGAAGCTGGGCGATCATCCTCCTTTAGGTGACAATATAGTTGTTATCGGTGGAGGGAACTCCGCCATGGATTGTGCCAGAACTGCTTGGAGAACCGCCGAACCTCACGCTAAAGTGACTGTGTTGTACCGCCGCAGCAGAGCCCAAATGCCCGCTGATCCAGAAGAAATTCAAGCTGTTTTGGAAGAGGGGGTGGAGATCAAAGAGCTTACCAACCCAGTATCCGTAATAAAACGAGGTTATAGAATCTCAGCAATGAATTGTCTGAAGATGGAGTTGGGAGAGCCCGACAAAAGTGGTCGTCCGAGGCCTGTTCCAATAGATGGTTCCGATTTTGAAATCCCATGCACTGCGCTCATAGTGAGCGTCGGTCAGGCGCCCAGTCTGGATTTTGCAACTGAATCATTCGAGCAATCAGCGAGTTCCCCAGAACCCCAAACATTAAAAATAAACCGCAATAACACCATTTATGTTAATCCCGAGACGCAAGAAACAAGCGTCTGCGGGGTCTTCGCGGGTGGGGACGCGGTACGCGGTCCATCCACGATCATCAATGGTGTGGCTGACGGTCGTCGAGCAGCGGAAGCGATTGTTTCTCGGTTCTCGGTTCAAGAATCCAGGGAATTGCAAACAAAAACTGCTCCTG
>JAABSF010000661.1 GCA_011390535.1 Deltaproteobacteria bacterium
GGCGGAAGTGGTTTTGGTGTCCGGCGGTTTAGAGACCCGTGAAGGCAAGGTCGGGATCAACGCCTCTTTGAAAGAGGGCCGGGTGGTGTTGTTGAAAAGTGGGCGTGCGGCCCTGCGGTTACCGGATGGAAGTATAATTTTGATGGAAGGACGTACGGAGATAGAGCTGACGAGATTAGAGCGCCTGCGGGTTGAGTTGAGTTTGAGAGAGGGTGCTGTCATTGCATGGGCTGCGCCGGGTAAAAGGCGCTTGAGCTTTGTTATTCACACCCCGCGCTCGGCTGTTAAGGTGAAGGGCACGATATTCAGGGTGAAGGTTGGAAAAGCTGAAGAAGAGGTCTCGGTGCACAGAGGCAGAGTTGAGGTGGCGGCACAGGGAAGTCACGAGTCCGTGGCTGTGAGTCGGGGTGTAACCGCTTCTCTAAAGGGTGGTGAAGTGGATTTTAATCGGCGAAGGGATGTTCAAGGCGACGAGTTTTCCGGAGTAGAAGGCTTGATATTCATGTTGTCGGGTTCTCCCGTAGGGACGGCGGGGTTGCATGTAAAAACAGAGCCGGCCGGAGCAATAGTCGTTTTAGACGGAACAGTGATCGGCGAGACCCCTGTTTTTGCCTCTGTGAATCCGGGGTTCAGATCCATGGTGGTCCGAAAAGAAGGTTATTCTCAGATAACTGAAGGTGTCGACTTGCGGCGAGAGGCTTCTGTTAACCGCGAGTATATTCTGGAAGATGAGATAAATGCTTCCAATGGCCGGGGACCTCACATCTCAAGAGAGTCTGAGCAGGAGAAAGGTGAAGAGGCAGCATCGGATCCCAAGTCACAGAGAACACCAGCCAATGATAAAACGGAGCCGGCTCAGCGAGCCTCAGGGAAGAAAGAGAACGGAGCCTCTCCAAAAGTTGCCGGTGAGCATCCTGCGCGGCTGTTGCTCGCAGAAGCCCAGCGAGCCAGGGGCGAGCGCAGGTTCAAAGATGCCGTTAAGGCATATCAGAAGCTGGTGCGACGTTATCCAGGTCGTGCCGAAGCTCGACCGGCGTTGGTTTCTATGGGGCGTTTATTCTTGGGGCCATTGGGTAAGCCGGGTGAGGCGCTTAAGGCCTTTGACGGATATCTCTCGATTACAAGGCACGGCACTTTGGCCCAGGAGGCGAGCTACGGCCGGATCAAGGCTTTACGCGCCCTTGGCAGGCGCAAGGAAGAGATCAAAGCCTTGCAGAGTTTTCTGAGAAGGTTTCCCGGCGCCATCCAAGTTGAAAGCGTCAAGAGACGTTTGGAGAAGTTGAAAAAGTCATCTTCGGAGCCTATGTCTAATAAAGCTTCACAGGGCTCTGAGCCTGAGGAATTGAAATCAAGCGCAGAATCGCAGAGAGAGCTTATGGAGTCAAAGTCGGGGTCGTCCAGTCGGTTGAAGGAGACCGGGGTTGAAGCCGACTCAGCCGGCGCAGAGGCAAAAAAGCGGGTTAACATAAGGGCAGACAAGACTCTGGAGTGGAGTGAAATAGTGAGTAAGTTGCCGGAAAAGTAGTTTGCTGTAGCTGTGCTTTTCTATGGGCACAGCGGTTTAGGTTTTTGTTTGTTTTGCTTACTTGGGTTCACTATGTTATTAGTCAGCTTACAGTTTATTAAGTATAGTATTTATCGGCTTAGTTAGATGTGGTAAAGTAAGAATTATGTCTGTGGCCTCGCCTTTTGTGGTAAACCTCAAAAAAAAGTTGATTATACTTGCCGTTTTTAGACCGGAAGGTGACTCATGAGCATCAATACTTTTAAAACCCGAAAGGGTTTGGTTTGTGGAGTTTTGGCGTTTTTATTGCTCTGTTTCTTCTTTTTCCCGTTATTGCCTAGCTGTGGCAAAAAAGAGGTGGTCAGAAATGATCTGACCGGAGTCTATCTTACCATTCGTAATGAAACAAAGTTGGATTACATAGAAGTCAGCGGGACCGTGGGTTATAGCCCCATTTTTTCTAGAAGGAGATTTCCAGTCAAAGGTGCGGAATCCCTGGAGCCGGGTGAGCATAGTTTGGCTATCATGGTTTCCGATGATTTGGGTGACGAAATGCTCGCCTTGAGGGTTGATGGATATGTGGATGAGCAAAAGGTAGTCGTTGGGTTCGAGGAGGTGACGCTCTTGACCGGGCAGATGCTTGAAGTTTACATGATACTGGAAAAAGCTCCTGAATGCGGCGACGGGATTATCGATGAAGGAGAAGAGTGCGACGATGGCAATACCGTGAGCGGGGACGGTTGCAGTGAAAGCTGTGAGGTTGAAGAGGGTTATACATGTACGGGTGAGCCCTCTTCCTGCGAGGAGCTCTGCGGCGACGGTAACA
>JAABSF010000662.1 GCA_011390535.1 Deltaproteobacteria bacterium
ACTCCCCAGGAGGGTTCTGAATATTTGTTTTCTTCGCTCTTTCAAGCTTAACTCCTAGAACTCCGATGGTTCCTTGAACATCGCCTTTCTTACCAGTTTCTGACCGTCATTCAAGAATTCTGTTAACTCATCCTTTCCTGAGTGATCTAGACGTTGACAGAGCCGGTCCGGCTCGAAAGACGATGAAACCTCCGGAAGATCAAAAGTTAGCTCTTCAATCAAAGAGGAAAAGAAGCAACTTTTTGCTTACAAGGCCGATAACAATAACAACAATGAGGTTTTAGAAACTCAATTTAAAGATTTTAAAGCATTGATGTGAAGTGACTTATGATGTTCTTAACAAACACCTCTCAAAAATTGGATTCCGTGATTAAGAAATACAAAAAGCGTACAAAGACATTTCTTGGTACTCTCTTTCTTCCCAGGGATCATCTTGTCGGACAGATTCGTTGGGCGTGTGGCCTAATCCTTGTGTTGATAATCATTCAGTTGTTCAGGGGGTTATACAGCCCGTCTCAACAGAGTACGGGAGAAGTTCCCCGGGTTTTGACATGTGGTGGATATGTTCAAATCGGGAAAAACAAAGGGCCTGTCGTTTGTCTGGATGCACCGCCGGATGAATTTTTAGCGGCGGGTCTCCCCGCCGGGTGCATCCGAGAGCTCAAGAAAACCGCTCTCCAATCGGGAGATAGGGTTTCATGGCGGTTGCAGGGTTCGACAGGTGCTCACAGTTCCAAATACTCACATGGATCAATGGCTTCACGTGGATCGACAGCTTCACATGGATCGACAGCTTCACATGGATCGACAGCTTCACGTGGATCGACGGCTTCACGTGGATCGACGGCTTCACATGAGCGGTGTCGAATCATTATCTCCAGAATGAACCCTCGTTTGTTGGCTTCCCTCGATATTGTATTGGACATCAACTCAGCCTCTGAGCGAGAGCTCAGAAGCATTTCAGGGCTCGGTTTCGAAATGGCGAGACGAATTGTTGAGTTTCGGCGGCGACACGGTCGCTTCAAAGATGTCGAAGGGTTGCTGGAAGTAAAAGGGATCGGAAGGAATCTTCTCCAGAGATATCGTAATCGCCTCTCCTGTAGAGAGGAATCTTCACGAAGAGATTGAAGACACCGCCGCCTTAAAAAAAACACGGTTCAAAAAAGAGCCCCTATGAAGTCTGCTGGACCGGAGATAAAATACCGGAGATACAATACAGGCGCTATGTTTATTTATTCTTTTTGCCTGAATCAGGCTTGACTCTGTCGAGGTAGAAATCCGTGCATTCCTGCTTGCCGACCGTGCCGTTGGCCAACCCCAGAGTAATTTCAACAATTTCGTCATCAGACGCAGTCAACTCCAGGCCGTTTGCTCGCAGGAACACTTCGGCGACCGCTACTGCGACGCGCTTGTTGCCGTCTATGAAAGGGTGATTCGTGCAGAGGTGATAGTGATAGGCGGCTGCCATGCTAGGCACGTTGGGATGCAGGTAGTTGCCGGAGAACATCGCCCTAGGCATCGCGACCGCAGACTCCAGCAGCCCTCGGTCGCGCAAACCATCATCTCCGCCAAAGTCATTGATTATACGTTGATGGATTTTTATGGCATTGCCGACGGTGATGAAGATGAGACCGTCCATTACTTGGCCAGACGCTTCAGGGCGCTCTGTCGTTTTTTTACGATGTAGTCGAGATGATCCCGCAGACCTTCTGGTGTCAGTTGACGTGGATTGGCGGGCGCAACAATCAACACGCCGTCCTCAATGGTCAACTGAACTTGGCCGTTTTCTTCAAGCCCGAGCAGTTCAAGAATAGGCTTGTCGAGGATTAATGCGTTGCTGTTGCCGACTTTACGAAGCTGCTTGATCATCTCAACCTCCAAGAGTAATAACTAAGTTATAACCTGGCGCACCTTCCTCGTCAATACTTCAGTCGCGGTCGTCGACGTCTTAGGGCTGACTCAAATGTCTTATTAAGACTGGGAGATCGGAGATATTATGCCGGCTCTATTTCTTTGGATTCTCTTCTTCCGGCTGCTCGATTTTTTCGAGGCGATAGCGAAGTGAACGAAAGGAGATGCCCAGAAGCTTGGCTGCTTCTGTGCGCACACCATCTGTTCGCTGGAGTGCCTCTTCTATGAGGTTTTTTTCTGTTTTTTGGAGGGCTTCGTCCAGATTTATGTTTTTCTTCAGCAATGTCTCCAACTGCAGGCCTTCAGAAATTTGGGTAAGGTTTTGATCGGTGAAATCTTCAGCGCTCAGAACATCTTCTGTGGAGAGGGTCACCGCTCTTTCTATTATGTTTTCAAGTTGACGGACATTTCCCGGAAAA
>JAABSF010000663.1 GCA_011390535.1 Deltaproteobacteria bacterium
CCTCGAAGCGACCGTCGGGCCGGAATCCGGGACAATCCCGGTATCCACTTCGGTTACTCTTATTCGCTCGGGCTTGACCCCCAACGCCTGTGAAGCAATCGCTCTGCAAGCAGCTAAAACCCCTTGCCCCATTTCAGTGTTCCCAATAGAGACATTAATGGATCCATCGGGTTGAATCATAACATGAGCACCACCCCGGTCCAAGGCTTGTCCACCGTGATGAAGGTTGGCTCCGTATATTACTGTAGCGACACCCACCCCTTCACGATATCTTTCCTCCGAGTTAACAGGGTCAATCATCCCTGAAGCAGGCCCCTTCTCCCCAGCAGATCTAAAGTGTGATACCCAGTCTGCTCTGGATGCAGCCATATCGAGAGTTTTCAACCCCATCTCAGGATTTTCGAGCCTTTGCCCGGTGGCAAACATGGGGCGTTCTTTTGAGACTATGTTTTTTCGCCGAATCTCCACAGGGTCCATAGCAAGCTGAGCTGCCAAGGCGTTCATTTGAGATTCCATCGCCGCTGTCACTTGCGGGGCTCCAAAACCCCGAAACGGCCCCCCGAAGAGGTTGTTCGTGTATATAACCTTTGTTCTCACGTCGACCGCATCCAACACATAGGGGCCGAGACAAGAAACATTGGAGCGTTCGGCCACTATTGTGCTCATGCCGGTGTAAGCACCTGCATCAACAAGGATCTCGACTTCAGCTCCGCAGAGGGTGCCGTCCTTAAGAGCGTACAAAGTATTCTTCACCACCATGCTGTGTCGCTTTGTCGAGACCTGAAAATCATCTTCACGTGGGAGCAGCAATCGAACAGGGCGCATTGTTTTTAGTGCCAACAGGGCCGCACAACAGGCTGGTTCGTCAGGATAATCTTCTTTTCCCCCAAACCCTCCACCCGTCACTGTTTGGATAACACGCACTTTTGCATGCGCAATTCCAGTAACCCTGCTCACCCGTGCGCGGACATATGCCGGACACTGGGTGGAAATATAAACATCTAAAACAGGACCAGGCCCGGGAACAACTAAACAGGCCTGACCTTCCAGATATGCATGCTCCTGACCGCCGATTCTATAGGTATGCTTTATTTCTACTTCAGCTCTTTTTTTTGCGTCACTCAGATCTCCCCTCTTCAACCTGAATTCTTTAATCAAATTTCCGTCTGGATGGATTCTGGGGGCATCCCTCGACAGGGCGCTCTCTACATCGAAAACACCAGGAATCTCCTGAAGGTCGACTTTGATTTTCCGGACTGCTTCGTGGGCTCTTTCCAAGCTGACCGCGGCCACGGCGGCCAGGCGGTCGCCAACCATCCTGACTCGATCCCCTACCAAGACGGGCTGATCATCAACGATCCCGCCGATGCGGTTTCTCTCGCCGAGATCTTTGGCTGTTATCACCGCTTCCACACCCGGCAATTCCCGGGCGCTTGTTACATCGATACTCTTGATTTCAGCGGAAGCCGGCGGGCTACCCAGAATCACTCCGTGCAAAATGCCGGCAAAGGGCAAATCGGCCAGATATCTTGCTTGTCCGGTGACTTTACTCTCGCCGTCCGGTCGGATGGTATCGGCACCTACTCCCCATGACCCCGATACTTTTTCTTCCCCACCCTTTTTCTTCCCAAAACCCATCTTCTTTGACGCACTCATGAATGGGCCTCCTTCTCCTTTGCATAGAGATCCGTGTTACTCCACTGCCCTTCTCTCTTCCATTTCAGCGCCGATTGAACCGCCTCTACAATCTTCACATACCCTGTGCACCGGCATAGATTACCCGCGATGTAACGACGTATCTCATCATCTTCCGCGCTCTCTCTGCTCTCAACAAACGGAACCAAATTCATAATCAGGCCCGGCGTACAAAAACCGCACTGCACGGCTCCTGATTCTACAAAGGCTCTTTGTATTGGATGCAGACTTCCACTTTCGTTCGCGCCCTTACCTGAGATCCCTTCGATGGTGATAATTTTACGATCCATTACGGATCCCACCATCACCAGGCAGGAGTTAACCGGCCTCCCATCCAGCAGTACAGTACACGCTCCACACTCTCCCAAACCGCAACTCTCCTTCGCCCCACATAAACCAAGATCTTCACGAAGAACATCCAGGAGCCTTCGCCCCGGATTCAGTTCCATCTCGTATTTCCGATGATTGACCTCAAAGCGAACAATCATCTTAGTGCCTTTATTGTTATTGCTCTTCATTTTCGAGTTTCCCATTATTTTGTCGGCTGATCCTGTTCGACAGAGTCGATACAATTTAAGAGATGCTGTGCAACCAAGGCTTTTACGACATCACGCCTGTAGGAA
>JAABSF010000664.1 GCA_011390535.1 Deltaproteobacteria bacterium
TCTAGGATCTCGCGCAGTGCTCGGTGTGCATCTATTTCATTGTCAAAGCTTTCGGAAAATACCTTCTTTGCAACTTGATCTGCAAGTTTCTCGTCCAAGTTTTCCAATAAATCTGAGAGCACAATGGTCCCGGTGGATTCTTGCATGTCAAGCAGGGTTTCAATTGCAGTTTTTGTTTCCGGATCTTCAACTATAGAGACCACATCAGCTTCAGCAGCCGCCGACGCCAGGTGCGGATGCGAGACCAAAAGCGCAATGAGCTCTACAGCATTTCTTCTACCAGCTCTTTGGGCCGATTTTTCCCTCTGTTCTTGGCGGGAAAGCCCAACACTGCTACTTGATTTTGACTTGCCTCCGGTTCTTGAAAAAGGTTTTCGCGAATCCTGTTTTTTGCTTCTTCGACCCATGGTTTGAAGCACCATGTCACGGCTCAAGTCAAGCGCCGCGGCCGCCCTATCAACATATAGCGTCTGTGCCACTTTGTCTGGGATTATTTGAAGGAAATCGGCTATTTTTTCAAGTGCATTGATTTTGTTCGGGATCTCCTCGCCCGCAGCGGCAGCCAAATCTTGGATAAGAAAGTCGGGTCCCGGCTGTGCGTCTTCCAAGATTCTTTCTATCTTTTTATTTCCCTGGTTCACTATACATGTATCGGGATCCTGCCCGTCGGGCAAGATCGCAACCCACCCGTCTTGCCCCATTTTTACAAGGGTGCGGGCTGCTCTTCGTGAAGCCTCCTTACCTGCTTTGTCACCGTCGAATAAAAGTACAACCTTTTGTGAGAAACGCATTAGTAAATTAACATGCGAATCAGTCAACGATGTTCCAAGAGGAGCCACCGTCTCTTTATATCCGGCGCTGTGCATTCTTATCACATCTAGGTTGCCTTCTACCAATATGGCGCGCCCTGAGCGGCGCATTTGTTGCCGCGCGAGGTGGACACCATAGAGAGACTCTGCTTTATGAAACACAGGAGTTTCAGGTGAGTTCACGTATTTCCTGATATCAGCGTCCGGGTCCAGCAGTCGGCCCGAAAACCCGATAACCTCCCCACTGGCACCCATTATGGGGAACATAAGCCTGTTGCGGAAGAAGTCGTGATGAGTCCGTGGCGATAGAGAAGTGCGCCGACTGGATTCCGTCGAGTTTGCACCCTCTGGTTTTTTGTTGTGTTCATGTCCGCGGGCTTGCCGACGCATATTAACCAACCCTAACCTCTCGGCGTAATAGGCCGGGACACCATTCTCTCTCAAATAAGAGGTAAGCGCATCCCAAGAGTCGGGAGCATAGCCCAACCGGAACTGCTCGGCCGTGGATTTATCTAAATTTCGCGACTTCAGATATTTCCGGGCCGCCACACCTTGACTGCTCATGAGCATTTTTTGATAAAATGCCGCTGCTATTTCATTTATCTTGAGGGCCTTTTCTTTCGCATCTCGGCGTCGCTTGAGCTTCATTACCTCGTTGGGAGATACATCCTCCCTGGGGATATCTACACCTGAGCGGGAGGCCAACTCCTTCACGGCCTCTACAAAGCTTTTTCCTTCCATTTTGCGGATGAAATCAATTGCGTCGCCTTTTTCGTGACACCCGAAACAATAGAATGTTTTCCTTGTAGAGCTCACTGTAAAAGAAGGGGTTTTTTCATCATGAAACGGACACAACCCTACATAGTTGACGCCTGTGCGTTTTAAGCGCACATACTGGTCAATTACTTGCACGATATCAGTGCGGTCTCTTACCTCTGCTATGACGGCTTCAGGGATCCGTAGCGGCAATTTACCTGCTTTCAAAAAAACGTTTTTTGAAAAGACACACCACTTTCGTGATTCGTATCCATTACTCAGAGCATGGGAAAAAATATTTTCCGATCGTGCTCTATCTATACATGAACGAATAGAACTCTCCTGCAAAATCGCTAATTTGTCTCCATCATGCGGCCGATTGTCAAGGTTTCATAATTTCCAGATGGTGACGGCCGGTATGCAACTCTTAATGTCAATTTATTGTTACTCCAATTATACTTCGAAATAATACTTAAAACAGAATTATTGGAAACCGGGATCCAAAAAAATAGAACAGATCCCTAAGCGGAGTTTATCTATCTTTTTAGCCGGTTTTCTATGTTTTTTCGAATAGTTCTCTAATTTTTCATTACACTCACCCTGTATTATGAATGCTTGTGTGAATATGTCAAATCCTGCAGTGATTCGATCAATAAATGACCTTGAAAGATCCAACTACACAAGGTAAGGTAAAGTTAAAAGAGAGATGAGTAGATGATTTTTAAAATTCAGTGGCTAAAATCGTT
>JAABSF010000665.1 GCA_011390535.1 Deltaproteobacteria bacterium
CACTTCGAACCTCAGGTTAGGCTCTGGTATCGCGCCTGTTCCCAAGCTGAGAGATGCGGGCGTGCCCGTAGGGCTGGCGGTGGATGGTTCCGCCAGCAACGATAGCTCCGACATGCTCGCGGAGGCTCGCCTGGCTCTTTATGTGCACCGCGTGGGAACTTCCGTTGATTCCATGACAGCTATGGATGCCCTCTGGATGGCCACTCGAGGGGGAGCGGAAGTCCTAGGTTGGAGCGACATCGGGTCCTTGGAGGCCGGGAAAGCAGCCGACGTTGTGCTTTGGGACGTGCAAGGGCTCTCTTATGCGGGAGGTATGCATGACCCTGTGGCGGCGTTGCTTTTCTGTAACGCCAGGCAGCCCGCTCACACGGTTTTTGTGCATGGTCAAAAAGTTGTTGAAGACGGGCGTTTGGTGAGGGTTGATGAGAGAGATTTAGCATCCTATCAGAATGAGCTTGCGACTGATTTGTTGAAAAGAGCGAGGGAGAACACCTCTATCGATTTTGGGAAAGCACCATAAAGTTGTTTATGGAAAGCACCATAAAATTTTAGAAAAGCACAATCGTGGATCAACGAAAAAACAAAAAACAGCAGCCAAAAAAGAACGGAAAGAACGGAAAAAACGGAAAAGAAACTTTTTTGGCTCGAAGTGTGTTATGAGTCCGGTGTGTTGATTTTTTGATTTTTATGGTCGAAAAAGTTGATTTGTTTGACCAAAAAACTTAACTGACTTGACGAAGAAGTTGATTTGTTTGGCATTTGAAGGACTTCATGTCGCCCTAAGCCCTTGGGCTTTTTTTAGGAGGATGAAATTGATATCAAAGCACGGCATGTCAAAGCTCTTTATACCATTGATGGTGATTGCATTTATTGCCGGGGCGGTTCAGGAGAGCCGGGCTGACTCGGGACTGTGGAATGTTGAACTGAACGTTGGAGGGGCCGCTTTGGCCACCGACTCGGCTGCCTCAGACGTGAAGCGTTTCGGCATGGATCTCGCGATAAAGGCGGACATGCCGCTGCCCATGTTGCCCATAGTGGCACCCCAGGTTCAGTATGCCTTTGAGTTTTTACCGGGAAAGTCGGGTGTGCACTCGGTTATGGCAGGTGTACGCGCCAGAATTCTGGATGACAAATCCGGTTTCGCGCTCTCTCCTCTGTGGCCTTCCAACGCGAAAAAAGGGAGCATACACGGCAACTTCTATGTAGAGGGAAATCTTGGTTACGTGTACGCCCCCACGGTAGGCGGCGACTCAAATTGGTTCGGGTTTTCTTTAGGGCTTGGTTATCAGTTGGCTGTCGCCTCCCCAGTGCAGGCGGGTCTCTACGCCAGATATCAGCAGGTGATTTTTAAAGAGGCGAAAGATCCTGTTTTTATCACTTTCGGAATCTCTCTGTCTTTTGGCTGGCCAAGAGAAATGCCCAAAAAGAAAGAGGTAAAAGACGAAGAACCACCTGAAGTAATGGCTGAGCCTACCCTTGAAGGGAAACCTGGTGATATTGATGGAGACGGCGTCGGTGACGCCACAGATCTTTGCCCCATAACAGCGCCTCGTGTAGAAGTCGACGACAAAGGCTGTATGGCTCTGCGCGGAAGAATGATTTTTCCGGAGGTGCTCTTTTCTCATGGCGGCGTCAGGCTCTCAGGCGAAGCGCTCTTGCAGCTTAAGCGTTTGTCTGATGTGTTGAAAGCAAACTCCAGTGTGTATGTTCAGGTAGCTGCACATGCTGATGAAGCAGGGTCGGCTGCTGACAATATGCTTTTAGCCGAGAAGAGGGCAAAGAGAATCAAGGAGGTGCTGGAGAAATATGGGGTTCAGAGTGCCAGAATCCAGGCCGCCGGCGCTCAACCTTCACCGCCTCCTCCTGGAGAAACAAAGACCCCCTGGTGGGATCGACGAGTAGTTTTCAGGTTCAGGATGCAATAGCTCGTAGTTTTGAGATTAACTCAGCGGTTGTCCCTACGATTATCTCTTCGACTGTCTCTGCGATTTCCTCTCTGATTATCTCTCTGACTATCCCTACGCTGACTATCTCTCTGACTATCCCTGCGCTGATTATCTCTGCGATTTCCTCTTTGATTATCTCTCTGACTATCCCTGCGCTGACTATCTCTCTGACTATCCCTACGCTGACTATCTCTCTGACTATCCCTGCGCTGACTATCTCTCTGATCATACCTTCGATTATCTCTGCGCCGATTTCTTCGTCGAGGTGTGCTCTTTTTTCTGGAATACCGGGGCACAGCCCAAATATCCGACCTCTTGTGGCCTGTTATTTCCAGAACATTCTCCAGGTTCTCTTCCAGATCTT
>JAABSF010000666.1 GCA_011390535.1 Deltaproteobacteria bacterium
GATGTCGTGGGTGCACTTTGTGTGTAGAAGTTTGCCCAGTGGATGTCTTTACAATGGATGAAAACGAAGAAAACGCGAAGGTAGGGTGCCAAGATGACTGTATTGGTTGCTACTCCTGCGTGTATGTCTGTCCATCCCGTTGCATAGAAGTGGATGATATCGCTTTACTTCGGCCCTTCCACAGAATCCCGGGGCATGAGGCGCTAGTGGAACGTTTCTTGAAGGAACCCTCACCACTGGGCAGCCTCTCTGATGAGGATCTGGAAGAAGCATACAAAGATCTGGCGGTCCGCTTGAGGGCACTGGCAGAAGCGATAGCTGAAACAATGGGCAGGGGTCAACGAGCCGTAGGGCGCCGTGCAGGAGCCGCAGCGGCGAATCACCTGCCCGAGACATATGAAAACAAGGAGTTAAAAGCAGTTCTTAATCGTTTGCAGCCGCTCTTCGGCTTTGATTACAAAACCGATGGAGATAATGTGGACCTTCTTTTCGCTCCCTGCGCCCTATGCAGAGTGGTCCGCGATAATGGTGAGAAAGAGGGAGAGGCGCTTTTGTGCAATCTGTTTCATGACTATTGGGCAGGGCTGGTGTCTGCTTTTGTTGGCGGGCAATACCGCTGCAAACTGAAATCAGCGGGTGACCAATGCAGTCTTGAGCTTTCGATCGTATAGTAAAACCTATCACTCCAAGTGAAAAAAATAGAGAGGTGTTCAATGCCGGCAGAAACTCGAACAGAAAGAATTCAAGAAGTATTACGAAGCCTTAGGTCTGCTTCTCCGGACATTATCGGATCTGCAGTGGTAAGTACCGACGGTTTTATTGTGGCATCCCTCCTACCCAGTGAGGTGGATGAAGAAGTTGTCTCCGGCATGGCAGCCGCCATGCTGGGTGTAGGCGAAAGAATCTCAGCAGAGCTTTTGGGCGGCCAGATGGATCAGACATACGTACGAAGCCCAAACGGCTACATTCTGTTAAACGCAGTCGGAGAGGATGCCGTGCTGGTGGTGCTCACAGCCCCGGACGCAAAGCTGGGGCTAATATTTTTGGATGTTAAGCGCCGCGTGGGTGAGATCACCAAAATACTGTAATTAAGCATCGGCGATAATCATCCCTGAGGCCGCTGATTGGAAGCCCGAGAATATGGCTGTGGGCAATCATTGCGAAAGGCTTAGTTCTGGTGGTCTCGGTTGATTGACGCTCACACTGAGCAAGACGAAAGGACTTATAAACAGTGTTCTCCCGCATACTGTCATCCCTGTCCTCCTGTCGATCCGAGATCTCCAGGATTAGAGAACGTCTATCGGATTGGCCCGATGATAAAACCGACGTTCATGGTGCCGAGCCCCACGTGCGCCGAGTCGATGAAAGCGAAAGTGAGAACATCGCTGAAATCGAAAGACTCAAGAAGGAGCTCTCAGCAGAGCGACAGGCTAGAAATGAAGCCGAACAAAAACTATCATCAATAGAAAAAGAACGTCAGGCCTATAGGGAAATGCGCCTGGAGGCTCAAGCCCTGAGGATCCGTGCAGAGAAAGCAGATGAGCTCACATCCAAGCTGGAAGAAGCTCAAGAACGTTTAGCCGTGCTTGAACCCAGCGCGGATCCGAAAGGAGAGCTGGAGTCTCTCAGGCGCCGAGAGCGCGCGCTGGTGATCAAAGTTGAGCGTCTTCGTCGTCGTGTTTCAGAGCTGCAGAGATACGCTGATGAGAACAGGCACTTAAGAGAGCAGATTGGCGAACAAGAGAAGCTGCAGGCTCAGATAAGAGAGTTTGAAAGCCGTGTGCGCCACCTGGAGGGACAACTTCTGAAGAGTGTCTCTGAGGAATCACATGAAGCAACACCGGATGTTGTTACTGCAGTTGAGCTCCCGCCTTTGCTGACCACAATACCCAACACCATCTCCGGAACCGTCGAAATGGAGCTGAGAAATCTCTTGGTTAGCACCCGAAGCAAAACAGCGGTCATCGCGGATCATCGTGGGCTCTCATTGGCCGAGGCCGGAGAGCCCGGCCTGAGCGATGAGTTGGCCGCACTCTCCAGCCTCGCACAAAGCCTGGCCGGCCAGGGGCGGAGCCTTGTTAGTTTAAATCCAGTGACTTCAGTGGAGCTTCACGATTCCAGCCGCGAAGGTTTATTTGTTCGTTTCTTTCAAGTAGATGATGAATCAATGGGGCTGGTTTTGTATGGCAGACGTTATGAAAAAATTCTGGATAAAATGGAATCTTCAGTGGCCAGGCTGTCTCTAATCCTTGCAGAGCAAAAAGGGGAAAACGAAGATAAGGCGTAAGAGCACCATGACAGTTCGAT
>JAABSF010000667.1 GCA_011390535.1 Deltaproteobacteria bacterium
GGGACGGCTGTTTATTGCGCCATGGCTTCCACGGCGGGGGCGCTGGTTCCTAAACATGCAGTGTTCGCATCCCTTGGGCTCATAGCCTTTCTTGACATGGGGCTCTCCAAAGTACCAGGCTTCACCCAGACCCTGACTCCCAGCTTTCATGTGGAAAATCTAGCCGGACTTCGCCCCCCTCCGGGCGGTCTCTCTAAAATTATCACTACCCCGACCACCGAACCCGGCACCTCAGTTATGGCGCTTGTTGTTCTTACAGGCCTGTTTTTGATGATAGCCATAGTCCGCTCCAGCTTCTGGGAACACCGCCGGCAGGGATAAAAAGACAACAGGAAGTTTCTTGAAAATCGGCAATTAACTTAACGATTTTCAATGTTAATATTCATTTTACATTCGGAAAAGCCGGGCCAGATCGTGGACGGCCTTGGTCTTCAACATCACCCATATCGCCTCCACGCCATCGGTCCACCGCACTTTTTTACCTGACTCAACATCCCGGGCACGATATTCTATGGGCACTTCCTGGATTGGAATGTGTCTCACGCCCAGCTTTGAGACCACCTCGGGACAGAACTCGAACCCCGAACATTTCAAATCCAAGCTCTTCAAGAGAGATGTCCTGAAAACCTTGAAACAGGTGGCTTCATCCGTGATACCGGTGTGAAAGAGAAAATTCGCGGACATTGTGAGCAGCTTGTTCGCCAAAAAATTGGCCGGGTGCATCCCTGTGGGAAAAAACCGCCTCAAGAAACGAGAACCGAAGACAACATCCGCCCTCCCCTCTACTAAAGGCTTTAAAAGCTGGGGGTAGTCTTCCACATCATACTCAAGATCGGCATCCTGCACGATGGTCAGCTCTCCTGTGGCCTTTTTCAGGGCGGTTCGAATCGCAGCGCCCTTGCCTCTGTTTCGGGGATGGCGGACCAGCTCGATGGTACAATCCCTCGGTTCAAAAGCTTGAACTATCTCTGAGGTTTTATCAGTTGATCCATCGTCGCAGACAATAACTTCCTTATCCAGTTGCAACTTGGACAAATCCAGCCTATCAATTCTTTCCAGGATCTTGCCGATACTGTCCTCTTCCATGTACGCTGGGACAAGTATTGAGAGTTTCATTTAGTGAGCAACCTCCGGAATTCGGGTTTAAGTATGACGGACAATCTTACAGCCCTTCAACCCAAAACGAAAGAACCTTTACGTCTTTGGCGCAAACTAATAGGAAACGGGTTCCGATCGCCGGCCCTCTGGTTTCTTTTCGCCATCTTGATCATTACGTTTTGGGCTCTGACCTTGTGGGGCATCGCCGCCCCCTTTCAGTGGGGCCACCACGGTTTTCACGCGGGTTTTCACGGCTCCAACGCCAGAACGCTGATTCGGCATGGAGTGTGGACCCCCGCTCACTACTCAGGGCAAGCAGCGCCACCTGAGTCTACCTATTATTTACACCACCCCGTTTTAATGCATCCATATCTTTCGCTGGGGTTTATCTTATTCGGGCAAGAAGACTGGGTCGTCCGGATAGTTCCCGCTTTTTTCACTTTCCTGGGTTTACTCGCTCTTTTTTGGGTGACAGGCAGACTATTCAATCCATGGGCGGCGCTCTTAGCCTCCCTTGCGTTTGTATTTTTGCCCCAAAACCTCATTTTCTCGCATCTAATAGATCATGAAACGCCGGGGCTTTTCTACTCACTGCTCTGTTGCGGAGCATTCATCCTCTGGATGGAGCCCAACAAAAACAAGGGGCCAACAAACGACTCCGGATACATAAGTTCAAAAAATGGAGAGCCTCGAATATTCCATAGAGCAACCTCCAAAAAATTGTATGGAGCCCTTGCCCTGATTTGTCTGGCACTCGCCGGCCTCTCTGATTGGCCGCCTTTTTTGATCGCCTTTTTTTTGGGACTCTATGGTTGGGCGCACGTAACGGCAAAAATCCGGTTATTCCCTAAAATCGACAGCGCGCTTCCACGGGGCGTCGTGGGAACCACCGCTGTGGTTTTCATGACCTTGGTGATTTTCTATGCGCTCTGCGAAAAAACGCAGTTTCCGATGCTTTATAAGCTCTTGCTCACCATCGGCGGGGTTTTGGTGATGAGCACCGATCCGGGAAAACCAAGTGATTCGGCCCTAAGTGATTCGTCACAAGAAGAACAATCCCGTATAAAACAATCCCCAAAAAACAGTGGTGTATCTCAAATATTCAGCCCGGAAGCCGGCAAATTAGCAGCTTGGGGGTTCGTCGCTGTAGCTGTCTTCGCTTTTCATTTTTACTACACGTATAAAGTCGGAGCGTGGCCTGATTTAA
>JAABSF010000668.1 GCA_011390535.1 Deltaproteobacteria bacterium
TCCCACAAAATGTCATGCGGTTGTTTGCCGGATGGTGGCATGCACCTGCCGTTGTGGCATGTGTGGTCGTAAACATATTCCGTGCAGATGGATGTTCCCTGAGGGGTGGTTTCCAGCTTGCACCACCCACAGTCGACATCATCTTGACAAGCCGGAAGATAGTTATTTACCGTGGCATAGAAGTCCAGGTGTCCATCGTTGTTGTAGTCGGCCCATACACCACCGTTGGTTGGGTGATCTCCTATTCCCGCTTCATCTGTTACCTCTGTGAAGGTTCCGTCACCCATGTTTTTAAACAACCTGTTGCCGTTCACCAGAAGATCATCCAAGCCGTCATCGTTGTAGTCTCCCCAGGCCACCCGGTTCATCCCTTCCACCAAACCGGCTTCCAAAGTAGTGTTTTTGAAATGCCTTTGGGAGATTACGTTGAAATAATCGACGGTGGATCTTATCAGCGCGTCTAACCCTTTGCCGCTTTCTTCACCGTCTCCGATGAAATACCAGCTTCCGTCAAGCCTGGCCATGCTGCGGATTTCTTCCGAGCCGGAAGCGTCCCAGGCAACAAAACACTCTGAATCATTGACTATGTGACCTACGTGGAAGTGTCTCGGGGGATCAATAATCACCGTCTCAGATGGAATCTGGATGTCATACCAACCAGTGGCGTCAACAGAGACTTCAGTTTGAAAGAGAACTTTTTCTGTGTCTGGTGCGTTTCCTCCATTATCATCCCAAACTCTAACGTGAGCGGTACAATCAGGAGAGCTGAAAAAGAGACTAATGGTCATTAATTCAGCCGGGTGGAGTGGAGTCATTCGAGTGGCTTCAATATCGCCGGGGGCAAGAGAATTCAGTACACCCGCAGGGGTGGAGTCGTCGTAAACCAGGTCTGTCTCTTGTGCCTGGGCGGAGGGTGAGACACCGAGTGATAAAAGAAACCCGGTAATCAGAAAAACAGCCCTGAGAAGCGGCGCCCGTTTTTTTGGAGCGATGGGCATCTTTTTAAGTGGCAAAATGGATGTGATTCTTCTTCTCATGGCTTTCTCCCGCTGTATTTGGAACCTGTTTGGAACCTGTCTCTGCACTACAAAGTATCTTATCTTTTTCTTTTTGCATCAACAGATAAAAAGGTAAGGCGAACTGCGTGGTATGTGCAGCCGGGATATCGCCGTGATGGAGAGGCTGTGTTTAGTTTCCCAAATACAGCCTTGAATCCCCCGACAAGGGTAAGATCATCTGCTTGACGTTTTATCCGCCCGTATAGTGGCTTGAATAATTCACTATTTCAGGTAAATGTTCAGCACGCCACCCTGATCTCGCCTGCTTTTGCAAAGCTTGTATATGCCCAAATGGTATCTTTATTTGGGCGGAAAACATTTATAAGAGGAGATGTGAGAACAGAGCCTCTCTCCGAGATGATGTGAAGGCGACCTCCCTTTATGGGTGATTTCCAGATCTTTTTTGTTTGATCTACATACCCCGTGAGAAAAGCTCTGAGAGCCAAGTGTTTTCGAATCCATTTACCTGTCTTTCGATCACGGACTCCCACACATTCGTCGTCACGGAAGTGATACTCCGTATTTTTTGTAAGGATTAGCTTGTGTTGTCTACGTTCTTTGTTCATCATCGAAACCTCCAAAAAGGGTAAAGCTCCCATAAAACAAATTCTACAGCGTGTGACCACCTTTGTCTACTTTTGTATACATTTGCCTGTTTGCTTTGAATGGTTACTCTCTTTGAGGACACTGAAGAGTTTCAAACATTCCGAGATAATCCCGGAAAGGGCGCTTTAGAAACAATGTGATATCTTGGGCGCTTTGATTCTAGACATCGTTACAAAAGGAGATTGTTATGACAGACAAAAACAACCCATCGGATATTCCGAGTGGTGCAAAGAAGTTGCAGATAAAACTGGATGAACAGACAGCCCAAGGAGTCTATGCAAATTTTGCCATGATATATCATTCAGAGAACGAGTTTGTTTTAGACTTTTGTTACACACAACCGGGGCCGCCTCCTCCTCGCGCGACTGTTCGCTCGCGCGTTATCTTGTCACCACGGCACGCAAAAAAACTAATGGATGCGTTAGGAGGAAACATCCAAAAATACGAGAATCGTTTTGGCGACATAACGCCGCCGGGTGATGACCCCCATGTTTTCCACTAATTTATCGAAGGCATTGTAAAGGGGGGAATGGGGTTTTTATCTTACAACCGCTTGTTCGTTGATAACCGCCGGTTCGTGGATGATGAGTTGGTTTTTTTGGGGAAAGAGAGAGCCTCTAACTCCCACCGGCCAT
>JAABSF010000073.1 GCA_011390535.1 Deltaproteobacteria bacterium
AAGGACAGGTTTGGTTTTATGTGGTTTTAGTAAATGTGTCGAAATGTCGCACCCAAAACTTTGCAAACGGATATCTATGCCATGCAGCCAAGTATTTATTTTTTGGACATGGATGATTGTTCCCTTAACAGCCGGGTGTGAAACCTCAACTCCTCCGGAAGATAAGCCTTCTGAAAGCAAAAAACCGGGACCAGACCTCTCGCAAAGCCGCGACAAAGAGAAAACCGAAACAGAACCTCGTCTTGAAATCTTCCAAAGAGGAACCTCTCCGCGTTTCAAATTAAGGTTTAAAACCCATCCAGGTGAACAGCAGGTGTACCGAACAACTGTTTCACTCACCCATAAGAGAGGAAAAGGATCAAGCCGTGCTTCTTTTAGAGCTCTCGCGTTACTCGAAAACAAAGGAGTGACCAGAGGAGGCTTTTTGTTTGAATTGACCTTTCCGCGGTTAGAAAATTATTCACCCAGGGTCGGTCAATCCGAAATCAGTACTGTTTTGAGAGAATGGAAAAGCGCATTTGTAATAAATGAATTTGGGTTATCAAACAGTGAAGATGCTTTGCACCACTATACGAAAACAGATGACAAAGGAGGAGAAAAGAACCGGGCCCCCCACAACTCACAAGGCATGGATGGGTTTTCATCATTACCCTTGGGCAGCGTGTGGCCGAAGGTCCCAGTTGGTGAGGGAGCAAAATGGTCACTTGTAAATCGCAAGCTTTTCAGATCGCTATCTGGAACACATTCCGGAAACAACCTGCAAAAAAATGCTTCATCTAAACCACGATCCATAAGGCTCGTGGTGGATACGGCTTATAAAATTGATAAAATTGATAAAAACCGCAGTATCGCTCACATCATGAAGAACACAAATCTCAGATTAGAGGACGGCTCAAAAGCGTCGATCGGTGTTGGTACAGGCACAGGAAACATCCAGTTCGATGTGGCGAATGGTCGAATAGTGACAGTTAACTCCGAACTGGAGTTGGAGATTAACATGGGCGACTCCAATAAAAAAATAAACCACAAACAGAGCATATCTATGAGGAGAGTTACCGGGCGCTCGGTGGTTGATCTCCAGAGCAACAAGAGATAGTAATTAAGGGCTGAGTCAAAATAGCTTCGGGATTCCGACGCCGACCCATCCCACCCGGCTGGGTTAACTGCGGCGCGCCAAAAGGCGCGTCCTCGTTGTCGCGCCAAGCAGGCCGGGAGCCTCGAAACCCTCGGTCCTGCGATTCTATTCTTGAGCCAGCTCTAGATTATTTGTAAGTCCGATAAGTCCGATAAGCTCGATGCAAAAAGAGTGGAGAATCCAAAGCCGGCCTAGAAAATGATCATACAACAAAAACGAAAACCATCTCGGAGGCAAAATGAAGTCCCTTTTGATTAGAGCGCTTGCGATAACAGTTACGGCCTGCTTTATCTCAAACATAGGCGCATGCAACAAAGGGCACGCATCATCTCCTGATTCTTGGTCGCTGAGCCTTAATAAGAATGGCTCCGATCCGTCCAAGCTCATCCAATATAAATTCACCAAAGGTTCCTGGGGCAAATATCTTCTGACCATGAAAACAAAGGCCGAAGGCGTCAATGGCGAAGAGCTTGCCGATCTTGTATGGAAAATAGTGCCGTCACAAGACCAAGAGAGGAAAAGAATCCTGGAGCTGGAGCTGATATCTTTGAAGAAAGGCAAAATTCCTTCAGGCCCTCAATGGGATGCACCGCCCAGCATTATGTGGGAGTTGTCGCCAACAGGGCGAACGAGGCGCTTCGGTACATCTCTGATTTATAACGCAGGAGCCGACGGGCTGGGAGACCCGCAGGCATACTTCAGAAGGCTTGTACCGGTTCTTCCTGAAAAGGCCATAGGAGAAGGCGCCCAATGGACCTTAAAGAGATTGTTACAGCTCCCTTTGCCTCGAGATAGCGGCAAAGGTCAACTAAACGCCCATGAGACCATAGAATACAAGCTCAAATCCAGTGACAAAAGATCTAATAAAGCTGTCATCGAAGCAGATATAAAAATCAGATATAAGGGTGACCTGGAACCTGTAGGTCACTTTTTAAAGATCAGGGGCACCGCAGAAGGCAAGCTGAAAGCAATAATCGACCTGGATGCAGGACACCTCAGGACGGCTGAGCTGAGATTGAAAGAAAAGCTTAACATGGAAGTAGACGGGCATAAAAGAAAAGTAACAGCCCAAATGACCTACACCCTAAGGCACGCACAACCTAGCAAAACAAAATAAGTCCCTATTTAAGTTAAATTCCCACACTCTTGAGCTTTTAGTTATCGGATTCATCAGGTGGGGTATTAAAAGACTCGGAGAGTCGAGACTCTCCGGGGAGGTCACCAGTTAGATCCTGTGAACCGGTCTTCTTTTTCGGCAACGGTAAACGAGCTACATTATCCGGAATCGCCGACTCCCCGTCTTTGCTCCCATCCTCCTCCCCTTCGATTCCATCTCCATCAGGGCTGGGCGCACGAACTACATCGTCTATTTGAGAAGATGATGTCAGCTCTTGAATAAACCCTGAAAAAGACTTCCTGGACTTGACCGAGATCCCATGAAAGGTATCTGAAAAAGAGCGATGAAACTTCTTGCTCTCATCATCAAACTCTCGTAACCGGTTCTCCATAGCTTCAGTGTCTGCGACCAATTGTACCTCAGAGGTGTGAAACTCAAGAGCCAACAAACTATCGCCGCAATGAATACCGCCCTTCAATCTACATCTCCCATACGATGGAATAGACCGATTGCCGTAAATATTTTGGTAGGTATAGCCTCGCTTGCCGTATTTGTCCGGGACATCAAAGAAAAACAAAGATGAACTCAATGTCAAAACAAGCACACGTCCCGGATAATCCCTATCTATATGCTCTTTCGGTCTGTACTCTTCACTCTCAACAGTATCGGCAAAGAGCAGTGCTTGTCGCATGTACTCCTCTGCGACTATATCCAACATGAGACGTTCTTCCGGATCAAAAGATGAAACATCCACGTCCGGGTCGGGCAACATGTGAGCAAAAATACTTCTTATGTGCCTTCTCTGTTCAGAACTCAGGAGCTTCCAAAAAGGCAGCTCTCTTCGAAATTTTTGCCGCCACTCAGGTCGAGGGATCCCCTCCTCCTGCTCCTTGAGAGGCTCCAACACATTTTCCCTAAAGCTCCTCATCAAGGTTACGCCGGAAAGAGCTCTACCAAATGACGACTCTTTTTCTCTGAACTTCTCTTTTTCTTTATCTGCGCTCATTTATCGTCCATTCAAAAAAGATGATACAGGCTAACTCGCTCGTAATAAAGCACCTTTTTGCACCATCTAATGATTCGGCTCTTCAATCCACCAGGCTGTTATATACCCTCACAGCACAATCCTTTTCTCTTGGCGCCAATAAACCACTCTCGGCCATCTTTCTAATCCATGGGACTATCCTCGTCTCTCCTATGCGCCACAAGACCTTCAAAATCCTAACCCTGAGGGGCTCTCTTTTTGTGGAGCAACCCAGCTTTCTGTAAACATTGCTTCCTGAATGGAAGAGAAAGAATTTATCGCCTCCCTCTCCGTCAGGCCTAAGCTTGAGCTCCTTCTGTGGACATATCAAACCAGACTGCTCCTTTTCGAACAATCTCACCAACAAAGGCACCGCGTTTGTATCACCCAGTCGTCCCAGAGACTCTACAGCAACACACTGAACAGGCCCTTTCATTTCGAAAAGCTTGTCTCTCAAGGGATCGGCGGCGTCTTTTACTTTCATCTGACCAAGCGCCCACGCGGCTGCCATTGCGCGGGTTTCGTTGGAATCCAAAAGCAACGAAGTCAACCCTTTCAGCGCCCTCGGGCGATGATCGCGCAACAACCCCAAGGCCACTGCAAAATAAGGATGCGGGGCCGGTTTTTCCAACTCATCTACAGCATGCTCCAACCAGCTATAAGATTTAAGCCTCGCCAACGCCACCGCCGCCATGGCCCTCTTCTTCTCGGGCCCCTTTTCGACGTGAGGAAGAATTCGGCCGGCCGCCTCTTGCCGCACAGAAGTAGAAAGCAACGCGTACTCGGCCCTATAGCCAAGACCCCAGATCGCCCAAAGCTTCTCTTTTGAATCACCTTTGTCCAATCGCTCCAAAAGACGTTGGGAAACAGAAGGGATCCGCTTCGGAGTGAGCGAAGCTATGGCGGACCTCCTGATTTCTGAATCAGGTGAACGAAGCCGAGTGTAAAGATAGCCCACATCACCATAGTACCTGTCGAATCCGCCATTTATCGCATTGAATAAGTAATAATTTCCAGCCAACAAGAGCAAAAACACCAATGTCACATGGACAGTGTAGTCTCTAAAAAGAGAGCCCTTAATCGAAAAATCATCATCTCTCTCCCGGACTTTTCCATAACGCCGTTCACCCTCATCAGCTTCATCCCCTTCCTGTTTGTCGTCACCAAGATCATCATCTTGAATTGATTCCAGACCGGCCAATTCAGCCCCTGTGTCCACTCCATTATTATCTTCCGATGCATCACCCGCGTCTGTGAAGATATCCGACTTCCGGCCTCCCAACACGCGTCGCCGCCACCCTCCATGAAAAAAAAGCTCGTCCACCAAAAGAGTCTCAGAAAAAGCGACTAAACACATTAAGGCAAAGTACACCAGCCTCAAAGCTACATCAGTCCCGGTAGAGGTCGACTCGTGCCTCATATACTCTGTGGCCGGCAAACTATATACTTGTGACAGACCGAATATAATTGCTGCAAACAGTAAAAGGCCAAGCTTAGTGGTAAACAAAAAACCCAAAATTCGTCTCATCGAACTCTCTTTTCAAATCTCCAAACACTGAACCATCCGGACAACTATGCAAAAACGGCCTTGATCTACAATAGCCTGAAACAAGAAAAGCTTCTCTATCTCTCTTTCAGCTCAAGATAACGCAATCGCCTGCGCATCTTCTTTACCCGCCTCGCCCTAACTGTACCATGCTCAAGCTCATCGAACCTCTTGAGGGACTGTAACGCAAGGGGTGAATTTTTCTGAAGATGAATCAAAACCCAAGCTAAACCGTACTGAGCGTCAGGCGATTCGGGCGCGGCTGCTGCCGCCTTTTCATACCAGCGAAGAGCTTCATCGGGCTTGCCCCGCCGCCGAAGATATTCCGCCCGCCTGAAATAGGCCAAATGGTGTGCGTATTTATACCTGAGCGCCATCTTGTATATGGCCTCGACCTTAGATCTATTATAATTTTTCTTGTATGAAAGGAGCTCGGCCAGCTCCGAGTATAACTCAGACGCCCGATAACCTGAACCTGCTTTTCGAAAAGCTCTAGCGGCGTGCATGTACGCCTTAACAGTCTGTCTATCACCGTCATCTTCCGCAAACTGCCGAGCCATCTCAACCAAAACCTCCGGGTTCCTTTTTGATTGTCGATAAGCCTTTAAATAGAGGGCCCGGGCATGCTCACTCCCCTTGAGTGCCATGGCAATAGCCGCCAGCTTAAGTGTCCCTTTGTAAAACTCCGGAGAAAGCTCCATGACGACCTCAAACGAACGACGGGCTCTTCTCCATTGCCGCTCCTCAAGCGAAACCTGTCCCCTGAGGTAATGTCCAAGGTGGCTCTCAGGAAAATCTTTTCGTAACCGATCAGCCAATTGCAGGGCATTCTCCATGTCACCCATCCGAAACAGGAGCCTCCCCCAATCATAAAGCAAAACCGGGGATAAAACCTCAATGTCCTGAAGCTTATCCAACTCCCTCCGTGCAGCTTTCAACTCACCGGCTCTATAAAACGCCGTCGCTAGATCCAACCGGCTTCTGACGCCCTTTGCTTCATGTTCAAATTTTGCGGCAAAAAATGACAATGCCCGCCGCGGTCGCCCCATCTTCTGAAGTGCCCATCCCATGAAATTGCTGAAACCTGGAAATTCAGTGACTGAGATATTTTTCATCACCTTCCATGCACGAATGGGGCGACATTTTATCATCAGAGCTATCCCTTTCAAAAGAGAACCCAAGCTCTCATCCTTCACCAGTTTTCTTAGTCGCCCCGCCATTTTCAAATCTCGCGCACGATAAGCATATAGACCACAAGCTTCCAAAACCTTCCCGACACTCCGCTCTCTTAGATTAATGGTGGACTTATTCTTATCTGAATCTGTTTTAGACCGGCTTCCTACACCTCCCTGCGCTGAATTCCGATCAGGAGTTTTGTGTTCCCCGGAGTTGATTTCAGCACCAATTTTTCCTGATCTGGAACTTCGTCCTCGCCCACCTTCCGACTTACTCACTAAAACAGAAATGCCGGGAGATGGAACTACATGTGAAATCGACTTGCCTGATAACCCTTTAGGAACACCTTTCATCGCCAACAAGGCATCTACATCGCCCTTGCTCTCTACAAAGCCCTTGCAAATACGCCCTGCTTCCCCATGCTCGTTGTTTTCCAATAAAGCTCTTACGCGGTATGCCTTTACCAAGGCTCTCTCTTGCGACCCAAGACTCGAAAGACGCACTTCCGATAAATATTTAAGTGCTCCCTCAGCGTCACCCGACCCCAGCGCTAACCGTGCTTGAAGCAACGGCGCTGCAGGATACTCTCGCACACGTTTCAGTTTCTCCCCCACTAATCGCTGAGCTTTCGCGATGTCTCCACCCGGCCTCAAATGAATAGCTAACAATTCAAGCAAATACTCGGGTTCTTGTGGGCGGAGAGAGATACAGCGCTTGAGATATGACACAGATTCCAAAACCCTTTCCCCAAGTCCTTCCAACAAGTTCTGCCTGCTCTTTACGAGTAAAGCCCGCGCTGCATATTTCGGTATATCTTTAACCCTTTCAAAGAGTTTTTTCACAGCAGTCTCGTCCACACCCTGACCGACAAGCTGATTTACAAGAGCCATCTCTATCTTTGCGCCTACATGTTCCGGGCTTAACTGGAGCACTTTGGTCAACAGCGCTTCGCTCTCCATAAACCTGCCGCGTAAACGTTGCACCACCGCCATCTCATAAATAGCCGGCAGAAATTTTTTATCATTGCTCACCGCCAACCGCAAAGTGGCCTCGGCCGCCTCTAAATCTCCCATCCTAAGCCTGGAGACACCTAAAATATACCCAAGACGAGCAGACCGGGGATAGTGAACAAGCCCCCTCTCTGCCGCTCGAGCCGCCGCATCATACTTATCTTTGTAAAGCAATAGATAGGCTTCCACCACTGTCTCTTGCTCATCGGTGATCCCCAGCCTCTTGGCTTGAACCAAACTCTCTTCCGCCAACCTCCCGGCACGAGCCCCTCCGTCAAAACGCCCCCATCTGATCACCTCCAGCTCCGCTCTTGCAATCAATATCTTGGCAGAATTGGGTTTTTCCTTAAGCAGAGCCGTTAAGACCTGCGACCCCTCCCTGTAGCTCAATGCCGTATCAAGAGCCATCATAGACTGAACCTTCCGGAGCCTCTGTTCGATCCGCTTTTGTCTGGCCTGATGATAAACCAACACACCCGTAACAACAGCAAACGTAATCAAAAGGGCAGCCCCCAACACCCAAAGGAAAACCTTGATGATCGAACGTCTCCTTTGAGACTTGGGCTTCAACTTTGAGCTCGACACCACCTCTTTTTTGGAAACCTCGTTCTCACCACTAACGCCACCTCCATCCCGTGCCCCATTCTTTCGTTCAAATGCAGGATTCGACACCACCAAAGCAAGCCCGGATCTATCAGTGCTCGAAGTCTCGCCACGACCCTCAACGCCATCACCACGTTTAACTCCCTCACCAACAAAGGATACACTTCCCCTTTTGCCATCTTTTTTTCCAATCAAATCGCGCTGCTCCTCATGTGTATCTTTATGTGAGCTGGATGAAGTAGCGTCGAACTTTTCTCTCATGACTTCTCCAGAAGTTCTTTCCATCAAAAACGAAAGGTGTCACTTGGAACTTTTAGTTTGAAAACTATTCAATCATCATGAACAGGTGTTTTCGATCTTTATCGTCGCTCGAGGGTTATTCTGCCTTAGATTCGTTTTCATGGTGATATCGACGAAACCATTGAAATAAAAGCGATACCGGACCCTCGCCGGACAATACATCATAACCGGGAAGGACAATGCTAACACCGAACACAAAGGAAAACAACCACCACAAGCCGACTCTGCATGACAATCGAAAAGCAGAAATAATTGGATCGGTTCGGCCCATGCCTGTCCTGCTTTCCCTTCTTTTTTCTCCGGCACAATGAACGTTTTCTGGAACATCAACGGAACCGGCAATGTGTATGCATACAACCAGGGCATGGGTTACATTGTAGGCACCGGACCGGAGATTCAGCTCAGCACTGACCTTGAGCTCACAGGGTGGCTGGAGCAGTTTCTCTCAGAGGGAACCGAACCGGAGGACTATAGTGATTTTGTAGGTGGAGCCGCTGATTTGGCACCTCAATCTCTTTACGAAGAGCAGCTCGCCCGCAGGCTTCAATCCGTATGTCCTTAGGTGAGGGCTCTTAGTATCTGTGAGCTAAACTCCTGTTTCACCCGCCCACGCACCAGCATCGATGTTGATCGCATCCCAATCGTCGGTATATTTTGGCCCACACCATAACGTTTCTTGACACTATCTTCCTAAAAACCGCAATCCGCAACGTCGCGGCCGGCAGACATAATCGAGTGCGACTGACCCCAGCCGCTCAAAGCAGGGGTCAACTCAACCTGTGTTAGAGCTCTTTTTCCATAAGGCGGTAAGAGGTCTCGGTCATCCCGAGATATCCGTAGACCTCCCGGGCCACCTCGTTGGTGCTCTCAACGTACAGCCTCACCCCACACACCTCCCCACAAGCTTTGGCACGCTCCAAAACCTCGCGGTAAAGCGAAGCATAGACCCCGCGACGCCTCCACTGAGGCCGCACATAGACACTTTGAATCCACCAAAATAACCCGTCACGCCAGTCGCTCCACTCAAACGTTAAAAGGAGCTGGCCCACCGGCTCCCTCCCCCCTTCCCTTTCTCCTTGCCCATTCTCTTCAGCGATGAGGTAAAATCCAAGGGACCGGTCTCTCAAAACCCGGCCCACACCGCGCTCCAACCTCCGCCGATCTAGACATTTCTCTTCGGTCTCAAAGGCCATGGCCAGGTTATTTGCCACTAAAAAACCTAAATCTTGCTCTCTCGCTTCACGGATCACAAGCTTCATTGTTTATTTCCTCCGACGTAGGCGCCTCAATACGTCGCGGTTTATTTCGCTGCATACTTCACAGCATCGTCTGCGATAAAGATATAACACAACATGCAACCAAACCCTAGGCCGGCCGCGTCCCCGTTCGGCCGCGTCCCCGTTCGGCCGCGTCCCCGTTCGGCCGCGTCCCCGTCCAGCCGCGTCCCCGTCCAGCTGCGTCCCCGTCCAGCCGCGTCCCCATCCCACCACGTCCCCATCCCACCACGTCCCCATCTTGAGCGTAGTGACTAAGCACCTCTTTTGTCATCCATAAGCGACTAAAAAGCTAAGC
>JAABSF010000669.1 GCA_011390535.1 Deltaproteobacteria bacterium
GTGGATTCAACCCTACTGTTGAGCAGAAGTTCAGAGGGAATAATTCGGCCCTCGATTTTTCGCATATCGACAAAATCGAAAAAGCGGAAGTTGACCTTGAATCTGTGAGTGATTTCATGGCTAAAGGGGGAATATTGCTGAAGTCGGGAGATGAAAAATGATAAAACATCAAATGACTTCCAGAAAATTGATTAATTTCTATGTGGAGGCATCTACCATGTTGGTGGTGTTGGCTCTTGTGATTTTTTCGTCGCAAGGCTGTCGGACCATAGGGGGCGTCTTACGGGGTGATCTGAGGGCATCCGATATTGCAAGAGATGTGCATGGCATCGCTCGAATTTCAAAAGCTGCCTCAGAAGCCAACAGGGCAATCACACCTGAAGACGAGTATTGGTTGGGTAGAGCGGTAGCGGTGAATATTCTATCGAGATATCAGTACAGTTATCTTGACTATCGTGAGGTTGACGAGGGTGGAGGTTTTGGGCCGGGGCTGACAGAATACGTGTACAACATAGGCAATGTGTTGGCTGCAGCCACAGAGATGTCGTTTTCCCGCGGTGATCGGGAGTCCCCGCTGGCCGGTTACAGATTTGTTATAATCGATACACCGGAGATAAACGCTTTCGCAGCTCCGGGAGGCTACATTTTCATTACCGCAGGCATGTTGCGCCTTGCCGGATCCGAGGATGAGTTGGCGGGCATTTTAGCTCATGAGATGGCTCATGTAATTAGAGGTCACGGTGTAAGGGCCATAAAGCAAGCACGTAAAAATCGTGTATATAAGATGATGGCGTCAGAGGCCGCTTCAGGAGCTTTCGGTGATTACAACATGGCCGCTCAGTTTCTGACTCAGGCAGTCGGAGATATTGTGGATACGATGGTTATGAACGGATACAGTAGAAAATGGGAATATGAAGCCGACCGGCGGGCAGTTCGAATTCTTCACACGGCCGGCTATGATCCAAGAGGGCTTTACAGTATAATTGCTCGCATGAAAAATTTGCAGGCAGCTAATCAGGGAGGCTTCTTCTCGACACATCCGCCCCCCAGCGATCGTCTGCAGCGGGTAGCCAAGCTCATGCCACAGGATCCATATCCGACGCCGCCTGCGCTCAGGATGGAGCGTTTCAAAGAATCCATAGCGCTTGTCCATGAATAGAATGCAAGAATAACGTGTCAAGAGATTGAAAGGGATATCAATGGGTGGAATGGATAGTTTTAAAAACAATGAAACAGGATTGGCCGGAGAGCAGGGAGAAAATCTCACCTATCGAAAAGCAGGAGTAGACATAGATGAAGGCAACGCTCTCATTGAGAAGATAAAGCCCTTTGTTGAGGCAACTAGACGTCCGGAAGTTTTGTCAGGTATAGGTGGTTTTGCCGGCCTTTTCTCTGTCCCCGGCGGTTTTAGTGAGCCGGTTTTAGTGAGCGGTACTGATGGAGTGGGGACAAAGCTAAAGTTAGCCTTTGCCACCGGCAGGCATGAGACGGTCGGTATCGACCTGGTTGCAATGAGCGTGAATGATGTGGTGGTGACAGGCGCCGAACCCCTCTTTTTTTTGGATTACTTTGCTGCGGGTAGGTTGGATGTAAGCGTGGCCGAGACGGTGATTGCGGGTATAGCCGCCGGTTGCAGGCTTGCAGGATGCACTCTTCTTGGGGGTGAGACAGCGGAGATGCCCGGTTTTTATCCTGACGGTGAGTACGATCTGAGCGGTTTCTGTGTAGGTGTCGTAGAGAAGTCCAAAATTCTCACTGGTGAGCTTATAAAGGAAGGTGACGTTTTGATTGGGGTGGCTTCCTCAGGGCTTCACTCTAACGGGTTTTCGCTTGCCCGGAAGGCGCTCTTTGATGAGTTGGGATATGGACTTGATGATACGCCGGGGGAGATTTCCCGCCCATTAGGGATGGAGCTGCAGGAACCCACCCGGATTTACGTAAAAGTTTTGCGAGAGGCGATTGATATGGGCGGACTCAAGGCTGCTTCTCATATAACCGGTGGTGGCCTGGTGGAGAACCCGGTGCGGTGTCTGCCGAAAGACAAAGGGAAAGGGTTGAGCATCAGGTTGCAGAGAGGTTCGTGGCCCATTCCACCGATTTTTCAAATCATCTCTACGGCAGGAGTGGCAGAAAAGGAGATGTATCGGACTTTCAATATGGGGTTGGGCCTGGTTTTGTTCGTGGAAAAAAACAAAGCGCAAAGCATGATCCGCGCCCTTAATGCTGCAGGTGAACGGGCTTGGCTTGTCGGGGACGTGGTAAAAGCCGCAAAAACACCTATGGAAGTACTTTTTGACT
>JAABSF010000670.1 GCA_011390535.1 Deltaproteobacteria bacterium
TCTTGGCTGAAGAGGCCGGCGAACAACTGCTTTTTTCCTGCTCACAAGATTATGAGCCCAGGGTTGATGTAGCTTTTGGTGAGGGCAGACTTCCGGATGTTCTCTTTTGGTATGGTCCCGGATTGTTTGACTGGGAGTATGTGGAATCCGGGAGTGCCGTCCTCTGGGCTGAATCCCTCGTGGAAACAGGAAGTGAAGTATTAGAGAATAAACTGGACGATGAGAGCCGGGCCACACTGGAAAAGAACCTTTTAAAGAAGCTGTTTTCGGGAACTCGTTACAATAGGCGTCGGTTGCATGTCGCTATGCTTGCTGGTTTGGAGTGGATGATACACGACGCGCTGGTAGGCGACTCAGGCAAGCTCTCCGATTATTTGCAGGTGTTTTACATACTAAGAGAGTCGGCCGCTTCAAAGGCTCTGCGAAACATCGGCCGGGTCATGAGCAACCGCCTCTCTCTCAGATATAAAAAGATCGTTAAGGTTCCCGGTGGGGTTAATCCTCCCGGGAAGTTGTATGACGGAGCGGCGGGGTTGTTTTTAATAAAAGCGCTGGGGAGACGCCATGACGGTTTGAGGAGGGCGTTGGTCAAGTTATTTGCAGTTGTGACTCGAAAAAAACAGATTCCCGGCATAGGGCGGGGTTGGCAAAATAGAGCGAAAGCGGTTTTGGATTGTTTGGTGGATCTTTATTTTGTACACGAGCTGGGTTTGCCGTGCCCCGTGCCTTTTAAAGAGGTTGTGGCCCGGGCATTAAAATGGAATTTTAAGGATATGTCTGAGTTGAACAAAGAGGAGTTTGATATACAAACATATCTTGTGACTCATATTATTTATGTGCTCTCTGATTTTAACCTCTATGAGTTGGATGCCGATATGCTTTTGCCTGAGGAAAGCTATATGAAGAGCCATTTAGAGTATTATTTGTCTATCCGAGATGTCGAGACTGTGGGTGAGTTTGGTGATTGTTTCAAGATTCTGGGGCGGAGCTACGAAACCCCTCATGTGAGGAAAATTGTCAGCTCTTTACTGGAGTGGCAGAATGAAGATGGTTCCTGGGGCGATGTGGACGAGAGTGATTCATATGTTCGTTATCACTCTACATGGACTGGTTTTAACGGGTTGCTGGAGTTTGAGTTTCAGAAAAAAGGGCCACAAAAAAAATGGATTCAAAGCCTGTTAAAGGAGAGAGCACGGAGTTTTGTGCGTAATGATGGTGGTTGAATTGTTTTGATCATCAAGGTGTCAAAAAAACGGATATATCTCAGGTTCGGGAGAGCATACCCAAAATTGTAAAAACCGTGGCCAGTGAAGTTGTGAGAGCTGTAGCCGGTAGCCCGAACCTTATGCTCTCATGAGCAGGAAGGAGTGTGAAATAGACAGCTCCGAAGGCAGCTCCTGCAATCAAGAGCAGCTGTAACAAAGACGGCAGAATACCCCATTTGAGAGAAAACCTTACATAAAGAAGAATCAAGGTGGCGCCGGTGAGTATGGCTGGGATCCACCCTTGTGACTCGATCCCTGACACCAGGCCTTCTCCTTTGATATAGTACCACGGAGAGAAACAAGCCACAAAGGCGGCGACTGTGGTCCAAAGCGCAGCTTTTTCCGGCTTTTTCAGACGTTTATAAACATTCTTTAAGCCTTCGATCGCCGCCTCGAACTCTTTGCTCAAGATGGGATCTTCTACTTCTTCCGCCTCTTTCTTTTTCCTGGGCGGAACCCGTGGAGGTGGGGGAGCTTGTACCACTCGCGTGTGTTTATCACGTTCCGGATCCGACGATAAGACCCTCGTTGCGTTCTTGGGATCTGGTTGTGCCAGATGCGCTGTTGGTTCATTCGAAGGTTGGGGTTGTCCCCAATGATCATCCTCGGGGGGTTGAGATTGCCCCCATTTACCGTTTTCGGTTTCGTTAAAGGCCAACCTTGGATCAGTGCTGTCGTCTCCCCATTGATAATCAGCCTCACCACCTCTGCCTGTTTCTTCATAGGTTTGAGGCGGTGGAGGTGGGTCTCCATTTATGACATTTGGATCTAGGAGTGCATTACAGCTTGGGCAAGCTGTGGCTCCTTCAGGTACTTGTGTTTGACAATTAGGACATCGCATGAAGGGTATTTTACTTTAGAGGGAAGATATATGGAAGAGTTTGTGTAAACTTTCTGCGATTTTTCGCAGTGCGAAGAGATGACCGATCTTCTTACTTAGCAGCAGGTCTTGCCGGTGGTGCCGGCGGTCGGCGAGGGCGGAGCCTCTTGATATTCGGGCGTACGCCCTTAGGGAGTGCGCCACGTC
>JAABSF010000671.1 GCA_011390535.1 Deltaproteobacteria bacterium
AGGAAGGCTGATTTTCATAAACTGCCTGAAGATGCCGTATCATTCAATCTGTGGATTGAACGTGCGGGTGAAGTGTTGCGGATAAAAGAGCTCCAAAAGTCACCATGAGATAGATTGAGTTGTTTTTTAATACATAAAACATAGGTGTGTGTTCGCCTCGAAGCAAGAAAGAGGGGGTTGGCAGGTTTCTAATGAATAAAAACTATGAATAAAAAGAATTGAATCGATTGTAAATCCGGAGGAGTTTAGGGAGGAGTTTAGTTTAGAGATGAGTCATGGCCGGATGAGTCGTCAATGAATCGTCAATGAATCATCAAGGTTTTATTTGGAGAGTGAGTGTATGAGCTGGCAAGAGATAAAAGGTCTTATTGGAACGGGTTGGTTTATCGCGCCCGTGGTGTTTGTGTGCTGGATGATTTTAGGGGTTATCGCGAAAACAATGTTGTTTCGCAAAATGCGGAAACTGGCGGGGAAGACCAAAACGAGAATTGATGATGTAATCATTCAGACCCTTAGCGTACCGCTGACTATCCTCATCGTTTTCGTGGGTTTGGCTATTAGTGAAAAGATCCTTCCGCTCACCGGCGCACCTGCCAGGTACATGTCATACAGTATGAAGATCATTCTAATTCTGGTGGTGATATTTTTTGTGGATCAACTGGTAAAGGGGATGATTGCGGAGTATGGAAAGTCCTCCGCGCTGAAACATCTTTCGCAGGGCGCTATTCAAGGAGTGTTAAGAGGCCTTATTTTTATAATAGGTGGAATAATCCTGCTGGGTAGCCTGGGGGTGAACATCACGCCTTTGGTTGCCAGCCTCGGGATTGGTTCTTTGGCGGTGGCTTTGGCGCTGCAGTCTACGTTATCGAATCTTTTTTCGGGGTTATCCATCAGCCTGGATCGATCTATCCAGGTCGGTGATCTCATAAAGATGGAAGACGGCGAGCGGGGCTACATCGAAAACATCGGCTGGCGCGCGAGTCGAGTGAGGCTCATAACCGATGACCTTATCGTTATCCCGAACAGCAAGCTGGTAAATAGCGTGATTAAGAATTATGAAGCGCCGGAGGCAAAGACCAGAATTTATTTGCGCTGCGGGGTTCACTATGAGAGTGATCTTGAGGAGGTTGAAAAAGTTACCCTCGAGCTGGCTCGTAAAACCGCCAAAGAAATGGATATCGCAGATGAGACTTTTGAGCCCAGGTTCAGATATGAAGGGTTCGGAGGTTCAAGTATCGACTTTTGTCTTATCATGAGAGCTCAGAATTATTTCGACCGGCTGATGCTTACACACCATATGATAAAACGAATACATAAAGCATTCGACGAGAGAGGTATCAATATACCTTATCCATTGAGGACCCTGGACATTCAACCTAAGCACGAAGAGATGCTGAAAGATTTGGTGGCTGGAGGGAAAGAAAAAGGGAACGATTTGTAGGGGGATGGTTCGGAGCAAGTTGTGACATTCTGAAAAGGGGATTACTTGAGAGCGAAGTCCGCACAACCCCCTCTTGGAACTTGGTGAGCAGGGTTAAGTTTTGTTATAATTCATCATAGGTCTTCCACCTTAAGGGAGAACAAAGCCATTAAGGGAGAACAAAGCCCTTAGAGGAGAACAAAACAATGGCAAATACAAAGCATCGTTACACCATGATCGAGTGCCCGGATTGTTTTGGATACGGCTATACTTGCCCTACATGTATGGGGGGAGTGCCCGAAAGCGATATTTGTGACAACTGTGGCGAAGAGGGTGAAAAATGCTGGAACTGTAAAGGGGCAGGTAAAGTTGAGGTGTTATCGGACGAATGAATATCCTTCTTTGTTTTGCGGACTACGCTGTGTTAATCAGTGTTCGTGTCCTTTGGTGTCATCGTAGGTTTTGTGAACCAACCCCGCTTTGGCTTTCGACGTAGTTCACTTTTTTTCTTAGTCTGTTCTCTGGTATCTTCCTTGAACCGGGATGCTTTTTAAACCATTATGATTATGTAATCGGGTTTTCATCATACTGAGTAAACCGGCAATAGCTGAGAGACATTTCGTTTTGGTCGTTTTGGTCGTTTTGGTCTTTTAGGAGCAGAAAATCGTGAATAATGAAAAGATAGAAAGCTATTCCTTTTTAAGAATATCGGCTACTTATCCGGTGTGTGTTCTATTATATGCTGTTTTGATGGTTCTATTATCCGCTGTTTTGATGGTTCTCTTTGGTGCCGTCGGGGGCTGTGGGCCTACCAACTCGCCCGGTGAGATTCAGGATGGGGGAATGACAGATGGGCTGATTGGTGATGGGG
>JAABSF010000672.1 GCA_011390535.1 Deltaproteobacteria bacterium
AACCACCTACGACATAAACCCCAGTGCCACCTTGAACAGTACAATCCACACCACCACCGCTACCTCCAAACCCGCCGAACCCTCCGCCACCGGAACCCGAAGCACAACCATAGGGACAAACCGGATTAAACTGCCCCGTATAACCAGGGCAGGGACCTTCCCCCGGCAACCCAATCCGTCCACCGTCGAAACCTCCCGCTCCTCCCCTGGCCCCCAATGCGCCTGCATCCAGTGCACCTAAAAGATCAACATAACCCTTAGCCAGAATGACAAGAGCGCCACTACCTACCACAACAACCTGTGTGTCTTCAGGAACATAAAAATCTTTTAGTACGAAAATTCCCAAAGAAGGAGCTTCCCCCGACTGGCTTCGCCGATAAAAACCTATTCCGTCAATTACTGCGCCCTCTCCCGCTTCTCTCAAAACCGTGGCGTCAGTGGTGCTAACCACCATGCCGCTGGAGGTATCGATTTCAACCTCGCCATCCGCAGGTAAAGATAGATCCCCCAAGCTGCTCTCCTCAAAACCCAATATCTCCGGATCAACATTGCTTGGCACCCTACAAGCATTTGAAGCCTCCTCGCATCCCAAAAAGCAATATCCCAGCGAAACCCACTTTCCATCGTGACAAATAGACGCCGAGCCCAGCTCATTTTCGCAGCGAAACTCGCCTTCCTTACATAGAGTGGCTCCGTCTTCATAGGAACCATCGTCTGTCACAACGTCCACGGGCATTGAGTCTGTTACTGCGTCTATAACACCGGAATCGCGATCTTCAGCCTGCAGCCCATGAGGATCAAAAGTACAAGCCGCAAAAACAACTATGGAAACCGGAATAACGGAAAGGAAAACCCCATAGACGGAAAGCAAATATGAACTAGCGAACATACGTGAAGATAAGGCGTGATTAAACATATTTTCCGATCTCTCACATCTCATACCCATCACTATAAACAATCTATTGATGATTTGCAGCTATCAAAAAAACAAAGGCCCCGGAAACAAAACAGCTTCCGGGGCCTTTATAAAAAAATGTGGGCGATACTGGATTTGAACCAGTGGCTTCCACCGTGTGAAGGTGGCACTCTCCCACTGAGTTAATCGCCCGCCAAAACCGGCAGGACTATTACCACACCCTTTCGGCCATTGCAAGAAACTCTTTTCGGCTTTTCGGCTTCGCTCTTAGGGCTTACTCAAGATTAATTGAAAATGATTTTAAAAAAGTGTATGGGGCAGAGTATGAGATTCCATGAGAGATGAAAGTGCCTATTATGCAAAGATGCAAGAGGCAAGACCCATTTGCAGGACCGGAGTGCGGCAGACCCGAGAGTACGGCAGACCCGAGAGTGCGGTAGCCCACGGATAAAAATGAAAAACAGGAGAGATTGATTGGATAAAGAGACTGCGGAAAAATCAAAATACTGTGAGGCATTATGCTCTCACTGGAAGCATCGCGGTAATCTCAAGAGTATAGAATCAGCGCTTTCGAGAAGAGAAATCGACCCGCTTAAGGCGACACCTGAACAATTATCAGCGCACGATCAGCTTCATACCGGGGGGCTGGAAGGGACCAGACTTTTTGCTGAATGGGTCGGAGTCACCGGCAAAGAGTCGGTGTTGGACCTGGGCGCCGGTCTGGGCGGCAGCGCGCGTTATTTAGCACACCATTTCGGTTGCACTGTTACCGCCTTAGAGCTTTGCCCTGAACTTGTGGAGACGGCCACTGAGCTGACACGGCGACAAAAACTTCACCCCCTTGTCTCACATATCTGCCGGGATGTTACCTTGCCGCCCACAAATGAAAGATGGGAAAAAAAATTTGAACTTGTTTGGATTCAACACACAGACATTCACATACAAGACAAATACGGCTTCTACGGTAATTGCCGCGAAAGGGTGCACCCACGAGGTAGAATCGTATGGCATGACTGGATTCTAGGCCCCCGAAAAGGGCCTCACTATCCAGTCCCATGGTCAAAAACCGGCGAGATATCTTTTCTCGTGGAGGAAAAAGAACTCCGTGATATTTTAAACCGCTCGGGCCTGAGAGTAACTCGTTTTCAAAACGAAAACGAACAAGCCAAGAATCATTTTTTGATGTCGAGAGAGCGTATCCGTCGTGCATATCGCCGCAGGTTACAAGCAGGCTACGCAAAAGATGACAAAAGGTCGATCTATCTCGCCGGCCTGGAGCAGGACGCAAACAATGTAGTGCGCAACATAGAAGAAGATCGGATCATCTCCTTCTATGCTGAAGCGCGCAGTCGCAAGAGTTGAAAGACAAGAGA
>JAABSF010000673.1 GCA_011390535.1 Deltaproteobacteria bacterium
GCTGATAGCGGTGACAAGCGGTGGGGCGCTCATCATTTTGGCTTCTCTTTTCATTGAACCTTTGAAAGCCTCTCTTTTTTTCCTTATCCATATGCATTGTTAAGTCATCGGCGGGTTTCATGCAAGAGTGACAATTTTGTAACGCCGGCCGCCCCTGACGGTTTGTCCAAGTGTTTATGACCTCTTCTTGACGCGAGGTCAACCACCGACTAAGTTGCCGAAAAAAACATGTTTCTTTCCCTGGAGATATTGCGCACATGAAAGAGTTGAAAGAGATCGTCACAATAGATGGCCCTGCGGGTTCCGGGAAGAGTACCGCAGCTTTTTTGGTGGCACGTGAATTGGACGCCGTTTTATTGGATACAGGTGCGATTTATCGTTGTGTGGCTTTGGTTGCTGCGGAGAGAGGTGTGTCAAATGAAGATGCTCATGCTTTGGCTGAAATGGCGCGTACTTTAGAGATCTCTTTTCAAAATGATTTAAGCGAGTTAGGCGGTCGTTCCACGGGTAGAGTGTTTGTTGATGGAATAGATGTCTCGGAAAAGATACGTACACCTCGAGTCTCCTCTGATGCATCAAAGATCTCAGCCTATCCGGAGGTGCGTGCGGAGCTGCTCCAGTTGCAAAGAAAGCAGGCATGGAAAGAAGGGGATAAGAGTTTGATTGTCGCCGAAGGGAGAGACATGGGCACTGTGGTTTTTCCTGATGCGCCACATAAGTTTTTTCTTGTGGCGGATGCGGAGACCAGAGCGGAGAGGCGCTACAAAGAACTTGTGGAAAAAGGAAGCGATGTTTCGTATGCTCAGGTGCTTGAAGATCAAAAAGAACGGGATCGACGGGATGAACAACGGCAGGCTTCTCCACTTCGACCCGCTGAAGATGCATGTATAGTTGATACAACGAAGATGGGTCTCAGCGAGGTAGTTGAGGGTATTTTGAAACAGATCTCGAATAATCGAAAAAAACGTAATGTCGGAAGGACCAAAAGGTGAAAATTCTGCTCTCTCGTCATACAAGCGTTTGTTATGGGATACGTAGAGCGGTACGTCTCGTCAGCCGAAAGCTTAAAGAGGCACCACGAGGAGCCGTGGTTAGTTATGGTGATCTTTTCGACAGCAGAGCTGCGATGGACGAGTTTAAGAGTAAAGGCCTGAGAGTTTTAGACGGTATTGAGAGTTTGGAAAAACTTTCCGGGGAGGAAACTGTAGTGCTTCCGGTTTGGGGAGCAGCTATTGAAGTGATGGATGCGTTGCGTGACCGAAAGATGCGAATATTGAATACGACATGCCCGAGGGATGCACTTACACATAAGCTTGCTTATCGCCTCGCTCGGGAGGGTTACGGCGTCATTATTGTTGGTGACCAGGGCACAACCCCAGCCGAGGCTTTGATGAGTAGGGTTTTAAAAGGAAGAAGGGAGCAAATGGCAGCTCTGGGAGAGGGCGAAAAGCGGGCTTTTTCAGGTGCCGTCGTGGATGGTTTATCTGGCAAAGAGCCGGATTTACGACATGTTCCCGAAGATGTTTCTCATGTCGCGATAATTGCCCAGGCCAATGTCAGCATGGAGGCTTATGGAGCAGTAGTCTCCAAAGCAGCCGTTCGTTTTGATGAGGTGCGGGCGTATAATACCGTGTGTCGATCCATCGCAGCCAGATTCAAAGAGGCTGTCCGTATGGCCTCATCTTGTGATTCATTGTTGATTGTCGGTGATGAGAATACTGAAACTAGAGAGATGAAGTATCTTTGTTCGCGATCGGGTGAAACTGATGTGCGCTTGGTGTCCGATGCTGGAGATCTCCCCTTGAGTAGTGAAAGAAGACATGACGTTTTAGGGGTTGTTTCATCTACGTCTACACCGGATTGGGTTTTGGTCAAAGTGGTGGAGGATCTGCGGAGAGACAGCGAAGCTCAAGTAGAGGAGAGCTTTTAAGGGCTGACTCAAAAATAGCTTTCTTGAGTCAGCCCTAAGTTCAGTGTTCGTGCGCTTCGTCTGTTTCTGGGGCTGTCTGAGTTCTCCATGTCTTGATGAGCCTCCATGTCTCGGGCGCTCTAAATCGTGCCGCCTTTTAGTTTGACTTTGGGGGTAAAAGAGTCTAGCTTCCGTTCCACCTTAGATGTATGGGCTTTAACTTTTGAGGCAACATGGGTGCCTCGTAGTCTCCCTGCTTCGAGGAATTTTGTATGAGGAGGAAATCGTTAAATGAGTTCGGAAAAACCCACTACTAACAACAACAAACCATCGGAAGAGTCATTTGAAGCCTTATTTGAAGCGAGTATGCAAAAAG
>JAABSF010000674.1 GCA_011390535.1 Deltaproteobacteria bacterium
TAATGGAGAGGGACTAGGCGGTTGACGCGGTTTCAGGACAGGGTAGCCCGCTTCTCTCATATTTTTGTTGCTCTGCATCGCCCGCAGCCATGCCGGAGTATTCCATGTCGATGTCGAACCAGGAAGTGCGGAAAGATTTTGAATCTGAATGACAGCGGGAATGAAAAAACAAAAAAGAACCGTTAGATGCATCAACACTCGCTTTTTTCGGATACGTATATCAACCTTTATAATACTTTTTTTCTTGTTCATAATTAGACCTGACCTTTTGACATTGGACATTGGATGATAAGAAAAACAAAGGCACCCTTCAATAAAAATCCACGGATAAAGGACCCGGCCCAGATCTTCAGACCATGGCCTCAGGAAAACCTCTTTGCTTACAAAATGAAAGATTATGGCTCAGACCTACGGAACCAAAGTCCTGAGGCTGGACCAAAAGTCCCAACAGAGATTGAAAAAGATCCTTGCCCGACTTAATGCAAGAGCACCCGTTGGTAATTAGGATTCAAGTATCTCATGATAGAGAGAATCATAGCGGCTGACTCCGACCCCCTCTAAATCAAAGTTGACCCGAGCAAAGTCCCGGCAATCATCACGAACCGCATCCCGCCGGACATGGTCCCAACAAAAAGAACCGGCGAACTCCGTCATGGCGTCTTCAGAGAGGTCGTTTATAACTTGGAGGTATGGAAACCCGCTGGCGATTTGATCAATATCTCCAACACCTGAATTGGTTAAAACGGACAAGCCACAAGATAGATATTCGGCGATTTTAGTCGGTGACGAGGCCGCTTTGGAAGGAGCCGGTCGTACAAAGGATATCCCCATATCCGCTGCGCTGAGATAAGAGGGAACCTCCTCGTACCCACAAGGAGTGATATGCACCTGCTCATCCAATACGCCCAAAATGGACAGCTCATCAGCCATCAAATCCCCGTTAGATTGTGTGAGCACCAAAAAGCAGAGTGAAGGGGTTACTCTCCTGAGCTTTGCATATAAAGCGGCCATTTCACGCGCCATGTACCATGACCCGAGGCTGCCACTGTAAACCAGCACCGGCCCTCGAAACCCCAGCTCAGCCTTGACTGCGCTCCCGGCTATCTTGTCACGCCTGAACAAATCCATGTCAACACAACAAGGGATCACCTTTATTGGAGGGGGGGACATATCGACAGCATGGTACCACTCACAGACTGAAAGTTTTGCCCGCTCCGTCAACACCACCACCGCATCTACTTGAGCCAGGAGCTGGGCTTCAAAAACCTTGGAGACAAGATATCTAATATCGGTTGGTTTCCAATGCCCACCATCCAGATATTCTTGCGGCAAAAAACCTCGCATATCAAAGATAAGCTTAGCTCCATGCAGCTTACCCTTTTCACGGGCCAACATGCCCAAAGCAGTGGGCAGATAACTCCTGCAATGAATCAGCTCAACCTCTTCCCTCTCTGACCCGGGCGAGGTGACCGCGGCTTGCACCCCACGCTGCACATCCCTTATCTTAGACAACATCCCCTCCCCTCTCCTTCTGATCTCCAAGACATGGGAGCCCGGCACGGCAGCAGGATCCGGTTGAACATTCCCTTCGGGCTCAAAGGACAAAACACGAAACCGGTGCCCTCTACGATAGAGACCCCATAAATAGGGAAGAATTTGGCTCCGGCCCAATGGCTCGGAGAGCCCGTTATGAGATATGTAAAGTACTGAAGCCATAAAAAACCAATATAGAAAAAACAAAAACAAACCGAAAATACCACAGAACGCCATGAAAAACCTAAGATCATCACCACTCGGCCCATCAAAAATCTGAGGTTTCTATCACTCCAATCCCTGAAAACAACCCTTAACTACTTAATATTTATAACTGTTTCTATTATTGGCACAAAGGTTGCTTTACGTTCAAGAGCGTCAACTAAACCAAAGAAATCGAAACAAGAATTTCGAAACAAAAATAAACGGAATCATGAAGAGAAAAACAGAAAAAAAGAGAGAGTATCTAGAAGGAGACCAAAAATGAGACTCACTAAGAAAAAGATTAAAGTACCGGTCTATTTTTATTTGGCCATGTTTTTAACAGGAACACTTCTGTGGATATCGGCCTGTGATAGAACTCCGATATTGCCGCATGCTCCTGATCCCGGTGACAGCGACTTCATATCCGCCGCTCCGGGAGAATCCGGAGGCCGATTCGACGCTGAAAACGACGGTGGCGCAGGACAGAATGAAGGCCTGGATGCGGCGTCTGCTGAAGCGACCACCCCGGAGCGGGAGATTAGATCGG
>JAABSF010000675.1 GCA_011390535.1 Deltaproteobacteria bacterium
TCGTCTTTTTGGAAAACTCGCGTGACTTCCGACTTGATCAGCACCCGGTTGGGGAGCTTAGGGAATTTGATTTCAAGGACAAAAATTTCTCCTTTTTTCAATGTAGCGCGGGAATCAAACACCATTCCACCCCGTCCACCCATTTGTCTATAGGAAGAAAGAAACTCTTTGCCGTCATTGAATCTGAGAAGGTGTATTTTCATGTTTTCTTTTCCATCCGCCTGAATGTACCACTCATTCGCGTTTATGAAAAGTGCAATGGTGTAATAATTCGATCCAACTGTATTATTCGATTGTTTTGCCAAGTTTCTCCTGAGCAATAGTTGGGGCGAGGTTCCATCTCGTTCGCTGTGTTGCTTTGCCGTGAAATAATAAAGGAAGAGGAGAAGGAAAAAGAAGAATTTCGAAAAATGAAAAACGCTTTTAATGAGAAGCTAAATCAGGCGGATTTTTGGCGAGAGTAATCAGGTAATAAAATGGGTGCCTGTTTTCTTTCGGGCACACCCGCTTGTTCGAGCTCCTTGTGGTATTTTTCCACGTGGTCGATGTTGAGTTTGCCGTCTTTAGCTTTGGTTTTAGAAAACTCGCTGGCGGCTCGGCCTGCAATTCGGCCGAACACTACTATATCCAGGAGCGAGTTCCCCATTAGCCGGTTGGCTCCGTGTATGCCTCCGGCGACTTCTCCTGCAGCAAATAGGCCGGGTACGGCCGTGGCGGTGTTGCTATCGATCTCCAGGCCGCCGTTTTGATAATGAAGTGTAGGATAGATCAGCATAGGTTCTTTGGAGATGTCGATTCCGAAACGTTGATAGAGTATGTATTTGCCCGGGAACTCCTTTTTCACTGTCCCAGGGCCGGCGAGCATGTCGATCATCGGGGAGTCAAGCCAGACGCCGACTTTTCCGGCTGGTGTAGGAACGCCTTTTCCTTGAACAGTGCACTCTCTTATAATTGAAGCAGCTTCAATGTCTCGTGGCTCTCTTTCGTTTACAAATTGTAGGCCTTCAACATTTACAAGGTTTGCGCCGCTGCCTCTGAATTTTTCGGTTACAAGGATGCCCTCGGCTTGTTCCGGGAACACGATCCCGGTGGGGTGATATTGGACGGTATGCAGAAAACCAATTTTTGCACCTGCCCTATAACCCATGGTGATCCCGTCAGCCGTCGCCCCGTAGTGGTTTGTGGTCATAAAACCCTGGATGTGAAGTCGTCCACACCCGCCGGTAGCCATGATCACTGATTTTGCTTTTGCCACCAGGTATTCTTCTGTTTCCAGGTTGAACAGCACGGCTCCAGCGCAATGCCCATGCTCATTAATGATTAGCTCCACTGCCGGGGCAAATTCGATTATTTTGATCTCGGTTTTGCTCCGGACTTCATCTCTCAGCACCCTCATTATCTCTGCACCGGTGATGTCGGCGGCGTAATGCATACGTTTCCGGCTTGTGCCACCACCGTGAATTGTCTTGAGGCGGCCGTCAGGGAACTTGGAGAAGTTGACCCCAAGGCTCTCCAGCCACTGGATGGCCTCTGGTGCGTTGCTGACCAGTGTGTCAACCAGGTCGGGGTCGTTTGTGAAGTGTCCGCCTCCCATTACATCAAGGTAATGATAGTAGGGAGAGTCCTTTTCACTTTTGCTCGATGCCTGTATTCCTCCCTCGGCCATCATGGTGTTGGCGTCTCCGTGACGTAACTTGGTCACCATGGTTACCTTGGCTCCGGTGCTCCCTGCTATGAGAGCGGCGGATGTACCGGCACCTCCTCCGCCTACGATTAACACGTCGGTCTCTATGTCGGGGGTTGTAAGATCTATCTTTTTTAAGTTGATGCGGCTTTTGGTCTCCAGCACATCAGCTACTTCATGGGCGATGGCATAGCCTTTGTTTGGACCGATCTTCAGCTCGCGCCGCCCCTCTTCTTTAAAATCGGGGTGATGTTTCAGCCGATCTTTGCGTTGATCCAGGTCAAGAAAGGGAATCTCTTCACCCGCTTTTTTTCGTTTCACTCGCTCTGCACGAGTGGATTCCACCACCTTGATCAATGATTTCATTTTCTCTGGATATGCCATTCAATCACCTCGTCGAACTATTTACAGGCTTTTTATCCTGTATGTGTGTACCTGTGATTCAGGTGGGTTCGTTTCCAAAAAGTTTAGAATCCTACAGCCCTTCATTACTCTCTGGGCGCCATGATTCATCAGTCATAGCAGGTTCTTTTTCTCTCTCGGTATAGATTTTTT
>JAABSF010000676.1 GCA_011390535.1 Deltaproteobacteria bacterium
CTCATCGAAGGGTGTCTCATTCACCACTGTCTGGACTCCACTGATGGGCGCAAGGACGCCCACGGTATCACCGGAGGTTCTGTCTCGGGGTTGGTGATCCGTGACACCGAAATTCACACTTTTTCGGGAGACGGAATTCAGTTTGATCCCGGGCGCACACTACCCGGCTGGACTGATGTGCTGTTAGAGCGCTGCATGATTTGGCTGGAACCTCTCAAGGAAGAGGCAAACGGCTTTGCCGCCGGCGTTGTCCCGGGAGAAAACGCGGTCGATACCAAAGCCAACAGCGAAGCTCCGCGTTCGTCCATGATTATCCGCGATTCGATTTTTCATGGTTTTCGGGATGGTCTTATATCAAACATGGCTGCGCTGAACATTAAAGAAAACGTGGATGTTTTGATCGACAGGGTAACACTTTATAATAACGAGATCGCGCTGCGCTTACGGGGCCCAACCCCCCCCGGCCATCCTTACGGATCTTGGGTGAGCGTACATAACACCGTCATCTACGATGGTGACACGGCGGTACGCTATGAAGACGACATCCAAAACCTGGTAATATGGAATACCACCCTGGGTACAGAGATTACCAGCCCATTTGTAGAGGCTGAAGCAGAGAATAGCAATTTGGATATCCGCAATTTACTCATTGCCGGTGATACTCTGCCAACAGAAGCGCAGGGTGCATCCAATATGGCGGTCCCCCTAACCTCATTTGCCGCCCCAAATGGGGGAGACTTTCACCTTGTCGCCGGATCTCCTGCAATAGACAGCGGAGAGACTCTACAAGAGATCACCATGGATAGGGACGGTATCCTGAGACCTCAAGGTGAAGCCTTCGACATAGGAGCCTATGAGTGGTGCGAAGGAGATTGTGAAACTCACGATCCGCCGGACGCAGGCGTGGATGGTGGCCCCTCTAACGACGGGAGCACGATGAATGATGGTAGTGGGCATTACCAAGATGGTGACACATCAGAAAACGGTGCTAACACCAACGGCTGTAGTTGCCGCTCTGTGCGCAATCATCACAAATCTTCCAAATTCCCTCTCTCGGCGCTCGGTTGTTTGGTGGCTGTCATTTTGTTATTTGTGTCACTTAGAACAAAAAGTTTTACTTGCTCCTGATCGGCTGATTTGTTTCATCACCGAGCCAGCTACAATCAATAACAAGGAGATCTTGGGCCATCTCGGCTGCCCAACATTTCCGCGCCGCAAGTATTGGATGAACGCCGGCCCTAGTCATGTCGAAATGAAGCCTGCTGAGCAACAACATAACAAAACCATGAAGGTGGTTGCAAATATGAGTGTGCCTCCTTCAACCAAAAACTTCGATTAAGCTTCCCTTAAAAGAGAGTTTTGGAAAATGCAAATTTTGGAATTATCGAAAGGAGTTTCTATAATGAAGAGCGCAAAGAGAAATCGTTTACAATGGGCGACAACACTCGGAGTGTTGGCTTGGGTTTGTTTGCTCATCCCGACGGGCTGCGCGACGAGCAGGAAGAAGAGCAAGGCTGAGACGGTGGCCGTCGGGAATGGGGCGCGATCTACTCGCGATACGACCAAAGGCGCCCAACCTGAGACACACACCCACCGGGCGCGCTACTGGTATGTGATCGATAATATAGAGGAGAAACGGGAGGGTGCGGACAAAAAGGGCGGGTTCGTTGTCAAGCTGTGGGCTGCGCTTCCCATTGATCGGCCCGGGCAAGAAGTCGATTTACGGGAGATCGTTCCTGAGCCGACTGAGATCGTAGAAGACCCCATCGGCGGAAACCGTGTGATCTACTGGAAGGTAACCGAGCGGCCGAAAGAGGGGCCTTTGGTTTTCTCCTACGACGTGACCGTTAAAAACAGGGCCATAATCAAGGATCTGGATCCATCTGTGGCTCGACGGCCGGACCCATCCTCCGTTCAATCCAAACACTACACAAGCTCGGAGCCGTGGATCGAGATCACACCCGAGATTCGCAAGAAGGCGACGGAGATAGTCGGAGACGAGAAAAACCCCATCTTGCAGGCACGCAAAGTGTTCGATTGGATAGTCGAGAAGATGACCTACGACTACCCCCATATAAAGGAGCGGGGAGTCAAGAGAGCCTTTGCCCGCCTCAAGGGCGACTGCGGAGAGTTCAGCCACGTCTTTATTGCCATGATGCGTTCGCTCGGAGTGCCTGCCCGGATGGTCACAGCCATGTGGTACAAAAGCGGCGGTCACGCCTGGGCCGAGATGTTCGTGCCTCCATACGGTTGGGTGCCTGTCGACACCT
>JAABSF010000677.1 GCA_011390535.1 Deltaproteobacteria bacterium
GAGAGAGATTCTGTTGTGCCCGAATTGAGCAATCTTTTGAGACTGAAGGGTGTATCTTTGGAGCTGAAGCTCAAGGTGCTCGGCACCTTAAAAGATTTAAAGACAAAGTCGGCGGGAATGATCCTCTTTGAAGAATTGGGGAAGGGGGCCAGAACTTATCGCAGAGCTGTGGTAGGCGCCATGAGGGAGGTCTCTTCCGGTGTTTTTAAACCGTCGGATTTCAAGAACCTTGTCTCCGAAGAGAAGGTCGCCGTTACAGCGGATAGGATTTGGGCAGCTGGGCATCTTGCCGGAGCGAGACCGGATTATCGTGTGGAGATTGGAAAAAGATTCATCAGTATCTGGCGAAAACTTGGAGACACCGCTCCATTTGAAGTGAGGATGCGACTGATACAGGCAATGGGGAGGAGCTTACCATTCGAAGGAGGAGCAAAGGAGTCGGGAGAAACACGCCAAAAGGTCGACTTAGATGATAAACCTGAGGTCAACTCTGAGGAAAAGATGGAAAAGAAGTCGGCAAGCAAAGCAGATAAGATCCATGAGAAGACAACGGAGAATAAAAGATTACCCGACAATAGGGAGGCTTCAGCAAAGAGAGCTTTCACAAACAGCTTGTTAAAGATACTGGAAAGTGTTGTGTCCGAAGCTGATGAGGAGCTTTTTAGATGGGCTGCTGTCCGAGCCCTTGGAGAGAGTGGGCATTCAAGAGGGCTTAAAATTATCGCTGGTGCCGGCAAGGACAGTGATCCACGAGTAAGGGTGGAGGCGTTGAGTTGGTTAGCTGCGCGGAACGACCCGAGAGCCGGCAAAAGGGCTGTTTTTTGTGCTCTGGAAGATCCCTGGTCCTGGGTGAGGGTGCAGTGCCTGAGGGTGGTGGCCCGAAAATGTCCACCCGGAGGTGGAAAGCATCTCCTGTCGGCTTGGAAAGTAGGCGCCGGGCCTTCAAAGGGGGTGTTGCTGTACAATATGGCTGTGTGTCGCTATCCTGGGGCTCGGGAGCTTCTGCACAAGGTGGTCTTGAAACATGAAGAGAACCCGGGGCTTGCAGCGTACGCAGCCAGATTGTTGCCTCGAGTGGGTGATTTGGAAAGTGCTCGTATTATGCTCAATGCGGCTGTCGGTGTGCTGGCTGAGGCGCACCCTCACACACGCAAGGAGAGGCTGTTTGTGGATCTCTTGGAGTCGTTGCAGGTGTTTTTGATAAAAAGAGCCTCCAAAGGTGCGGGCAATGCAATCAGCTTGAAGAAGGGGGATGAAAAGAAAACTGATGGGATCTTTTCCATGGAAGATCTACGTGGTGGATTGATAGCGCTTTCTAAAAAGGCGCTTAAGTCTTTGGGTGGAGAGGGGGTTTCCAGATCCGATAAATTCCAGCTCGCCATAGTGAGAGTTTTATCCAAGCTCTGTCCGGGGCCGGAGGTGGCTCAAGAGCTCGCAAAATGGAAGAGCCGAGGATTAACCCGAATAGTCAAGAGTGAAGCGATCAAAGCGCAGAAAAACTGTGATAAAATTAAGTAACTTTTTGGCAGGTTGGTCCTAAGTAGGATCAGTGATAAGATAGGTGGTGGACCACGCTGGAGGAGACATAATAATGTTTGATTTCTTTGATAAAGCCTTTTGTAATTCGGCTGCTGGAAAAGAGCGGTTGAGGTGTGTGGTTTCATTGTTTGGTTGTGTTTTGCTGTGCGGCTCATTGTTGGTCTTGTCGGGGGCCGCCGGTTGCGGGAGAGCCGCTCTGCAAGAAGGTGTTTATTCTTGTGTGGAAGGGGAAGAGGACACATGTCCACCGGGGTGGATCTGTCGACAGGATTCGGATGGTGATTATCGGTGTTTCAGCACAGACGGCAACAATGATGGCGGAGTGGATGGAGGAGAAGATGCGAACATAAATGACGGCGGTGAGGTGGATGGAGGGTGTGAGTGTGTAGAGGAGGACGGGCCTTGTTGCGACGGCTGCAATTTTAGGTCGAGAGACTATAAATGTGATAATACGGCCGTTGGGATAGAGCGGGCATGTAACGAGCAGGCATGCGGAGCTACCATTATTGAGGCCGTATCCTATAGACACTGTAGTGGTTCCAGCGCGGAATGCGATGAATCGAATATCAGAGGGGCGGGTGATTGGGAAGATGTGGTGTGGTGCAACTCAAGTGAGGCGTGCAGGGAGGATGGTGCAGGGGTTGCATATTGTGAGTTCTGTTCTCTGGGTTGCCATGAAAACGAGTGTTGTGTAGATGCCGATAATGATGGTTTTTATGCCAACTGT
>JAABSF010000678.1 GCA_011390535.1 Deltaproteobacteria bacterium
AATTCGGGTAGCCACTAAGGAGGTCTGGAAAGGTAGAGACGGAGAAAAAAAGGATCGTACCGAGTGGCACCGCGTAGTTGTCTGGGGCAAACAAGGCGAGAACGTTAACAAATTTTTATCCAAAGGGCGCCAAGTTTACGTTGAAGGCCGTATTCAAACACGTTCATGGCAAGATCAAGAGGGCAGAAAACGTTATACAACAGAGATTGTAGCTAACAACGTCCTCTTTTTGCAAAGCGGCCCTCGCAAAGAATATGGTGACAGAGAAGAATCACCTCCGCCAGTGGATGATTTTGATGCTCCACCCGTGGATAACGACACAGATGACGATATACCGTTCTAGAGATTTTTTTATACAACCGGGGCGGGAACAGCATGCGGTCCGCCCGAGCGCAGACAGAATAGAACGCAGACAGAATAGAGCGCAGACAGAATAGAGCGCAGACAGAATAGAACGCAGACAAAATAGAACGCAGACAAAATAGAACGCCGACAGGTGTGATCGAACCAAGTCGAGTCAGAATAAGGTCCGTCGGATGATCAACAAAATGCTTCACAGGAGCGAAGAGGCTATTCAATGTCCAATGCTGGAAAAAAAGTAGAAATATCCACAAACAAGAAAGAATGGCATCCGTCCCCATTGGTAGACCAAATAGTATTGGTGAGCACTCTGGAAAAAGACGGCTCTCCCAATGTGGCAACCAAGTCATGGACATCAATGGTGGCGTTCGGCCCCCCACCCATCATAATGTTCGGATGCAATGTGGAGCACGCTACCGCGAAAAATATATCTAACCGCGGTGAATTCGTCATTAACATCCCTTCAGATGATCTCCTGGCTACTTGTTGGGTTGTGGGCTCTGATCCGCAAATACGCGGCGCTGACCGTTTCAAAAACAACGGCCTTACTCCTCTTCCCGGGAATAAAATACAAACTCCTCACGTGGGTGAATGCAAAGGTCATATCGAGTGTGTTCTGGACAGCACAAAAAAATGGGGAAAAGAGATCGTCTTTTTCGGAAAAATTGTGAGCGTATCCGTAAACGCAGAGCTTCTGGAAGGTGATTCAAATGAGCGCTATTGCAAGCTCTCCCCTTTGTTTTATCTGGATCACATCTGGGCGGCTCCACTGGGAGAGCCTCGAAGGCCGGTGGATCCAAAACCCGAAAGCGGTTGTTGACACTAGTTAAATAGATATCTCGGCAGCTATCAAGATAACTAAAAAGATATCTACCCCCCTAATCCTCGAGACACATAGTTGTTCACTCTCCATAATTCAAAATCGTGATGTTTCGGGCTACACATGATAGTCTGGACTTCGTTATTATGATTTAAGGCCGATACTCATGACACAGAATAAAAACACCTTTTCAAATCCGACAGGAAAAATTTTGGTCGTCGACGACGAACGTTCCATGAGAGAGTTTCTCTCAATCGCGTTATCGAGGGCGGGCCACGAGGTAGTAACAGCTGAGAGCGGGGAGAAAGCATTGGGTCTTCTTTCCCGGCAGAGCTTCGATCTTGTAATCACAGATCTGCGCATGGGGGAATTGACCGGGATAGATGTGCTCAAAAAAGTACAGGGGTCCTCACCCGACACCGAGGTCATAGTCATCACCGCCTATGCTACCCCGGAGACCGCAATAAATGCAATGAAAGCCGGCGCCTATGACTACATCCAAAAGCCTTTTAAGGTTGAAGAAATATTGTTGGTCTGCCGCAGAGCTCTGGAGCGCCACAACCTGGCTAAAGATAACGCCGCCCTCAGGGAGAGTCTGCACGAGACATACAAACTCGATAACATCATAGGAAAATCCACGGCGATCAAGACAGTATTCGATATCATCAAGAAGGTTGCACCATCACAAACCAACGTATTGATCTCCGGAGAGTCCGGGACAGGCAAAGAGCTGGTAGCCCGGGCTATTCATGTTATCAGCCCACGGAGAGATAAACCATTCCACGCAATTAACTGCGGAGCAATACCACCAAATTTACTGGAGAGTGAACTGTTCGGCCATACGAAAGGCGCGTTTACAGGCGCCGACAAAAAGCGCCCGGGCCTGTTTCGAGAGGCACACGGTGGGTCAATTCTGTTGGACGAGATAGGAGAGCTTGACTCAATGCTTCAAGTCAAGCTGCTCAGAGTTTTGCAGGAGAGGAAGGTAAAACCTGTAGGTGCCGATGAAGAAGAGTCGGTGGACGTAAGAGTGATGGCGGCGACAAATAAAGATCTGGCAGATCTAGTTGCTGAAGGGA
>JAABSF010000074.1 GCA_011390535.1 Deltaproteobacteria bacterium
TTGCTTTTGAGTCAGCCCTTAACAAAAAAGAAGGGTTCGTTGTCTCTTCAGTAATTGATATCGGTTGCGGAAGCGGGCTGCTGCTCAAGTATATAAGAGAATCGATTGGAGAAGACATCATTCCTTACGGATGTGATTACAATCCACTGGCCGTTGAGTTACTAAAAAAACAAGTCCTCCCACAATTCGCGGACAATTTCACTTACGAAGACGTTAATCAAACATCCAGAGTAATCGATCAAGATGTAGCGATCATTATGCATGGAGATTACTCATGGAATCGTCTCTCCATCACATCGCCGTATATCATCCTGAGAATAAGGGAAAATCTGGATGATCATCCTATGAAAAAAGAACAAAAGAAGGCCATCATACGGGATGCCCAACGGCTTGAAGGGAGCAAGCGGCTCTCTTTGTTACAGGTCCGCCCATCAACTCACCGTCACAGTTTTCGTTTGTATGCAAATCTGAATAACGACGAGCCGTTTTACTAAACACACTCACATTGACCGCCGATCCATCCCGCCCTGCTGGGTTAACTACAATGCGCCGGCTGCTCGTTCGCGCCTTGACCGGCGAGCGCCTTGAGTGCCCTGCGAGCATTTTTGTCTGGATGACAATGAGATCCTGTTTAGGGCCGACTCAATACATGTCTCTTTTTCGGGCCGCCAGAATGATCTGATAAGCGAACAACCCAGGCAGCTTACGTGCTAATGCATGTTGCATTCTACGAGCTCGGTCTACAGTGAAAACCAAAGAAGACTTTAAACCCGAGTTCTTGTTATCAAAGCATGAAGAATCAACTTGGGCGGTTGAAACAATCTTTCCAAAAATCTCTTCGAGCGGGAGCAGCGAGAGGTCTTCCGATTGTATGGCGAACCCTTCATCCTGCAAGAGACTGCGAAAGGTTCTCCGGGTAAAAAGATGGATGTGGGTGCGATCCAATATACCCTTGGGCGTATAATTAAACTCCCCTAATAAGAGACTGAGTCGCATAAACCAGTGTGCAACATTCCCCGTTGAGCATAAAAGCAATCCACCAGGGGCGAGGATGCGACGGCTATCGCGGACCAGCCCTGCGGGGTTTCTTAAATGCTCAAGCACATCTCCCATTAAAACAACATCATAAGGGCCTTTTATATGGGGACCATAACCATGCTCCAAATCAACCCGCCAAACTTTTCTGCAATATTTTTCGGCCCCTTTAGAGATATGAATGTCAACTCCATCTACAACGCAGCCTTTATCTTTGAGCAAAGATGCCATATAACCTTGTCCACATCCCACATCCAACGCCGTACTCCCAGGAGCCACCATGGCTGCCAGGCGACTGTGGCTTCCCACTGGAGAAGGCTTCGCGGGATAAGACACAGGTCCATTAATATCAAAAGCCCCGAACCAACGAAGCCCCAGCTCATGTGCGACGCGCTTCGATCGTGCCGAAGTTGAATAAAAAAAGTGTTTTAAAGTTTGAGACAATGAAGGTTTTTCCGATCTGGAAACGCTCACTTCAATTTCAGCTACTCTTTTTCCCGCAACCTGAAGCTCTTCCCAAAGCTGCTCTTGAAAGCCACCCCCGTCAGTGTTTCGGTGAAAAGGAATTCCCTCCAGCGCTTCAGAGCGTATCCCCCAAGCCACCAACCTACGAAAAATCCCCCCAACCACCGGAGCTGAGGTTTTCCTTCTTTGATATGCCTTCACAGCATACTCGTCCCTATGCCGTCCTGCTCCATTTTTTTCTAATTTATTTAACAGAGGTTCAAGCTCAACCCTCCGCAATGTCTCATCACCTTCCAAAACTAACATCAGCGAGTGTTTTTCTTCCAGCAGTGATCTCATGGCCCTTTTCAGCACTAATCCAATTCCTCTCTCAACGCCTTTAATCGTCGAAGTTTTGTGGACCTCATCTTCAGCGATAAGAGAATGCTTTGCCCGGAACATTTCAATTTGCTTCATGGTGGCATCCACAAGATCAGGATGCGCATCTATAAATAAAACGAAGACACTATTGCTTTCAGTCATGTAGGGTTTCACTACTATTTCCAGCCTTTAAAAATCTCAGGTATATCTGTTTTTTCCGCTGCTCAGTCACCGGAGTCATATAATCGGTTGCGATAAAAAAGAGCCCTCGCCGGCATAACCTTTCCATTGTGGAACTCAGCAGCCCGCAACCGAAGAAGGGCTGCACCATAGCGCTCGTAAAAATGTATTTCGAGTCTGTGAAAACCTTTCTCCAAGTTCATCACTGCGTGATCATAGACGAGGCCGTGATCGCTCCAAAGATCGATAACCTTTTTATTTCCCACAAACAAACGGCTACCGTCATCCGACCCTAATGACAATAAATACTCACCAGATTCCGGCACTCGCAAAAACCCCACGAACTTAGCAGAAAACAAATCAACTCTCCCACAGATACGGGAAACTCGCAGGTTTAAAACAGGTCTCCTCCGGCAAACCGGCCCAGACAAAGTGAGGCCGGGATAACCACTTCTCCACAAACCACGCACAAGGTTTTGATCATGGATTTCCACGGCGGCTTGAAGCTCTCCTCTATCAAAGGAGAGCACGCGGCGAAGATCATCCTCGTTTACACGAAATACCAGATGAGAGTAGGCCACATGATCCACTGGGTCGAGAACACGGAGCCACCGATACTGCCCGGGATGATTGACACCCACCAGTCTATTTGCCGACACAACCCATGTACCCACTGAGGGCATTTGGGGATTCAGATTTGCTTTTGAGAGACCGTGCCGGCTCAAATACCATCGGAGATATCTATCATTTTGGTTCCAGTCCAGGTTTGAATCCGCCAAAATTCGATAGGAGTATTTTTTGTCTCTAACCAGCTCGTTAAAATAAGACAGATAGTGAGGTGTATAAGACAGGCTGGAGGTCCCCATCCATAAGACCGCCCCTGTAATGACAAAACTCAAAAGCCGTTGCCGAGTCCGGCCCTTAAGCTTGATAGCCCACAACCTACCGGTGAAAATATGGGACAAAACCAGCAGAGGCATGAGATACCTCACACCAATCTGGGCGGAGCAAAAAAAGAGAAAATACAAGAGCAAAAATAACCCTGGAACAAAAAGCAAAAGATCCCGAAACACAAGGCTGACACCAGAGTCTTCACCAACCCCTGAGATGACATGACTTGGCCTTTTAAGTTTTTTGCCGGGATACAGTGTAAAAAACAAGGCGGTTAAAAACAGAAACCAAAATCCTAAGGGGACCTTGTAAAGAAGCGCCACAAGAAAATACCATCTAAACCCTTCTCTGGAAGTCTCCCCCATCATGTAAATATTTCCGCGACCTGAGTGTGCATCATTGATGCTGAAGGTAACATCCAAAGCATCCATATAAGGACTCGGCAACCCGACAGGAAGAGGCTTTAACCGCTTTTGTACACCCTTAATGAAACCACTGCTGAAATTACGGGATCCCCATGAAACAAAAGTGTCCTGAAAATAATATGCTCCATTCCACACTATCCATGCACAAAAGACAAAGACTGTGAAACGAAACAGCTTTCCCCAAACCGGACTATGAGCCTTTGTTTTACCGACATCCGCCTCCACGCTTTTGAGCCGATCACCAAGTTCATCGTTCAGCCCATGCCCATCATCGAGTCCATCGTTCAGCCCAGTTAGCCCATCATCGTGCCCATCGCTTAGCCCATCATCGAGCTCATTGTTCAGCCTATCATCAAGACCATCGTTCCGCCCATCGTTCCGCCCATCACTCGTGAGCGCTCTCTCACCATGCCCTTCCTGATCAGGGCAAAATCCGGATTCCAGCTCACCGAAACCCCCTATTTCTTCACTTTCTTCACTTTCTTCGCTTTCTTCGCTTTCTTCACATTCAAGCTCCCGGCCTCCCTTGGGATCTCGCTTTGCTTTTCGCCTACCCTCAACAATAAAAAACAGCCAGAGAATTCCCAATATGGGAAACAACAATAATGAAGTAAACTTAGATACCTGGGCCGCGCCGAAGAGCATCCCGCACAAAACCAGCCAAGAAAATCGATGAGTATCCATATAACGCCAAAAAGCATAAATGGTGGACACCATGAACAAAGAGCAATAGACATCGTTTGTAACCCAGCGAGAGTGGGCTAAGATCGTGGGGCTGAGACAAAAAACCACCAAACTTCCCAGCCCTGCCCAAGAACCAAACATCCTTCGGGCAAATGCAAACACCACTCCCCCAAGCAAAACCGCAGCCAACACCGTTGGGATCCGCGACGCAAACACTGAAGCGATAGACCTGGGCCTATGTACACGATCACCCCTGAGATAAAAATTCGGCAAAACATTCAGCTGACTGATGGCCATAGAAGAGAGGGTCACCTGCGATTGATGTCCCTTTTCAACCATCCTGGCCCCAAATGAGTAGTGAGTTGGTTCGTCCCAAGTCGGGGTCTTGAAACGCATCGAGATCAAAAGAAGAATCCCAAACAAAACCAGAACCACAGCCCCAATGATCTCCGGCGCGGCAGCCCGAAGAGCTGACTCAATAAAAGACTTCAGCCCCCTGGGAGATTTCTTCGTACAAACACAAGGAGCTTTGGAAACAATAACCTCATCGCCCCCATGTGTCACCCGGCTCTTCAACAAGCTCCCCCCATTTCAAAGTCACAGAAAACGGCTGCAGTGCTCACAGAACCACCGCTGCCGCTCTTGTGACCAAACAGGGTTGCGCCCACACACATGACACACACCATCACTTTTAACCTCTCCTCGCGGAGCAGGAGGTGGTGAATCAAGCTTCTCGGCCAAATCAGGCGCCTCCTCCAAAAGAGCGTCTTCTATGATCAAATCTTCTTCATCCACAGGCTGAGTCGTTGAAGACCTGCCGCCGCGGAAAGGATTTTCATCTCCTTCACCAAAAACAACATCCTCCCCCATAACACCTGGAGATAAAACACCTGGAGAGCCTTCTTCATCCGTTCCAGTCGGTGGAACTACATTTGGCGGAGGTGGACTGCCCTCGAGGAAAGGAGAGGGTTCTCCCGGCGGCGGCGGCACTGGTTCCCCCGGCGGCGGCGGCACTGGTTCCCCCGGCGGCGGCGCTGGTTCCCCCGGCGGCGGCGCTGGTTCCCCCGGCGGCGGCACTGGTTCTCCCGGCGGCGGCGGCACTGGTTCTCCCGGCGGCGGCGAATCTCCCGGTGGTGCCACCGGGTCATTGGGTGGAGGAGGCATTACATCCGGGGGTGGAGGAGCCACTCCCGGCGGCGGCGGTGTCTCACCCGGAGGGGGTGGAACATCTCCCGGCTTCGGCAATGGACGGCTTGGCGATTTACCGCCTGAAGGTGGAGGAAGACTGGAAGATCTCCTCCCGGGCGACCTCCCACCCGGACCTCCAACAGGTGGAGGCAGCTTGGCACCTTTTCCGGAACGGGATGAAGAATCTGAGTTCATTATTAATTGCCTCCCATCATGCTCAAAAGACTCCGCAGCCACGGTCCACAAAAAAATCAAGACCATGGATTTTTCATCCGGATCAAACACATATCCGGAAGAAAAAGAACAATTAGTATACCAGACATCCCTGCCATAAAAAAAGCACGATCACCACAGCTTTGTCAAATAACCGCAACTCTTACAAAGATTGCACCGATCCTACAGCGCAGATGAATTCCGGCATTTTTGAATATTGACACCCAGCAGAATTTCCCATAAGGGCAATATTACTAATTTGCAAAAAATATTTTTTGCCGGCAAACCTTATCCACGCCGACATTAAAGGAGAAAAAAAGAAATGGTTAAAAATGCGATACTTTACGCCATGATTTTGATAATCAGCTCTATGGCAACCATCGCCTGCGGAGACGACGACTCCACCGAAAAAGCCTATGTGCGACTCCAAAACGACTTCGACAACCCAGACCTTCCCAATCCTCCCTGGACGATCTGCAAGGCATATTACAACGGTACATTTTTCGATAAAGTAGACATAGGAGAGACAGGTGAAGAGTTTGAAGTAGAAGCAGGCCTGGGATATGTGTACATGATTCTGGCTTGGGATGATCCTGACTGCAACCCCGAGCACTGCCTGCCGGTGGCCTCCAGAAATGAAGAAGAAGTAGTACCAGGGCAAAGCCGCACCATCGTGCTGAATGTCCCCAACCATCAGGGGCCGTGCCCACCGCAAGGCGTTGAGCCTATTCCGGAAGATCTCTACAACCAGATACTAGAGCTGTGGCCGGAGTATGAATTCGAGCCTTATGAAAACCGAACCCAAAACCCGCAGTGCCGGGATTGATATTTCAACATGACCGGATTCAAAATAAATAGGTCTTCTTTTCTTATAATCCTCACAACTCTTTCTCTTTCGTGCGAAACGATCGAGCCGGAAATCATCATAGTAAACGAAATCGGCAACCATGTTTTAGTCAAAGACATAAGCTTCAACGGGTGCTTGTGGACTTCGGTTTTGGCGTATGGTGAAACCACCAGCCCCAAACAATGCATGAGCGGACCCGGCCGGATCAGATTCCAAAGATTCGATGTTGAAGAATACTGTAGGATTCAAGCCGAACAGGGGTATATCGACAGCATCTGCTATTGCGATGATCCGATAGAAGACCCAACCCTGATCAATGACATCCCCCTCTGGTTCAGGTACCAGACCATAAAGACCAGGACAGCCAAGCTGGGGCATTTCCATATATTCATATTGACCACCGAAGATCAGGAACAGGACTTCTCGGCACCCGGCCCATTTGGACATTGAGGGCACCGGTAATGGAAAGAGCATGAATCCAACTCTCATCATATTGCTTTTGGCATTGCTGACCGAAGGCGCATTCCCCGACTCAGGGACAAAACCTGAAACACGACCAGGCCCCGATGCACCTCCATCGAACACGGAAAAACAATCCAAGAAACCCGGCTCTAAGGAAAAAAGCTCCCTTTCTAAGAGCAAAAACAAGCCTGTTAAAGAATCTTCAAAAAAAGCCGGTGGAAAGGAAAAAAGCAGCACTCCTTATGAGACCCGTTCTTCCGCGGAATCAAAAACCTCGGGTGATGGTCGTGCTCGTCAAAACAAAAAGTCTGCTCCCCCGGAAGATGTAGAATCAGACCCCCCGGAAGATGCAGAGTCGGCTCCCAGTATTCAAGAGACTGTCGTAACGGCCCGTCCTTCACCTGGAAAAGATCACACTGCAGCGGTCACCAGCGTAAAAGGCTCGAATATCCGCCGCTCCACCAGAACAAGCACCATTGAGGCGCTGTCCCAAGAATCAGCCGGTATATATGTCCCCGGTCGAGGGGTTGGTTTTCACGGTGTCGCAGGGGGTGCTTCGGGTGCAATACATATCCGGGGGTTGGGCGGGAGCCCCAACTCCCAAGTGCTTGTGGTTGAAAACGGCGTGCCTGATGCTCAGGGTATATTCGGCCACCCTATTCCAGATGCATATGTTCCCTTTCTGATAGATGAAGTTCGTGTTGTGATGGGCGGTGATTCGGTGCTCTACGGGAGCAATGCTGTGGGAGGCGTAATAATCATAAGGGATCGATGGCGCACCACAAGGGGCTGGGAGCTGAATAATGAAACAGCTTTTGGTAGCTACAACACAATAAAAGAGACTGTCTCTTTTTTGGGACGATGGAAGAGCTTCGACCTAGCGGCTGCATTCCATGCAAGAAAGAGTGACGGACACCGTGACGGGGCGGGAGGCGCGAACAAAGTAGCGAACCTGACGGTTCGCTGGCGTATAAACCCAAAGCTTAATCTAACACTGCGAAACAAAGCAATTCATCTGTCCGGAACCGATCCCGGACCAATCACACATCCAAATGATGATCATTGGTACGATGTCCTGCGCGACAATTTTTACCTCAAGCTCGACTGGGATAAAGAGTGGTTCCAGCTCCATGTAGTGTCCTTTGCAAACATCGGAATTCATCGCCTCTACGACGGTTTCTTTTCACTGGACACCACTGCAGGAGGTTTTGGTGAGTGGAAAGTAAAAGTCTTAGACAACCTCCGTTTTCTTTTGGGTGTGGGCACAGAGTGGCTGAACGGTCATGTAGAGAATCGAATCCAAAACGAGGTGTTCCCTGTGGAAACATTCGGGAATGTGTCGTCGTATGGACAAATCGACTACCGACCACATTCCAGCGTGCATCTCGTAGCGGGCGGTCGGTTGATGTACAACACAAAATTCGGTGGAGTCATAATGGCAAAAGCCGGGGCAACCTGGGAACCCTGGAGAGGTTTTTTTCTACGCTCAAGGTTTACCCGCAACTTCCGGCAACCCACACTTCGCGAGCTATATCTTCCCTTCCCAACGGCTAACCCCGACCTCCAACCGGAAATCTCTCACAACTGGGATTTCAGCGTTACATGGGAGCACAAAAAACTGAAACTATCTGCCACAACTTACTACTCCTCGGTAAAGAATCTCATAAAATACTTCGGTGCCTGGCCAAGCGCTGAAGTAGTCAATATTGATAAGGTGGAAGTCTTCGGCGTAGAGGGCTTGGCGCAACTGAAAAACCTGGGCCCCTTAGGTTTCAAAATAACGGGAAATTGGCAAGATGTAGGCCGCTATACAAAACAAAACCCCGACGCAAAAATCAATTTTCAGATGGACGCGCGACACAGACACAAAAACCACTCTTTTTTGGGCACAGTGAGCGGTGAGTGGGTACACGGACTGTACATGAACAACTATAAGAGAGACCCTTTGCCCAATGTCTTCTTTATAGACATGTCTCTGCGATATCGATACAGATATGCCTCAGGATCTTCATTGGAACCCTATATTGTGTTGCGAAACATCCTGGACAACCGCTATGCATACATAGAAGGTTACTTGATGCCGGGTTTTAATATAATGGCAGGGATAAAGACGACCCTCTAAGGGCTGACTCAAAAATAACAAACCAAAAAACAACAGACCCAAAGACGACAGACCCAAAGATGACAAACCCAAAGACGACAGACCCAAAGATGACAAACCCAAAGACAACAGACCCAAAGATGACAAACCCAAAGACAACAGACCCAAAGACGACAGACCAAAAAACGACAAACCCAAAGACAACAAACCCTAGAATAGAGTACTTCGATAGCATCGCCACAAAATGGGATGGGTGGATAGACCACGATAAAACTCAGCAGATTCTAAAAACAGGCCTGAACAGATTCCAGATAGCCCCACATGAAACTATTGTGGATATGGGCTGCGGGACAGGCAACCTGACTCAATCCATACTCTCGATTCTCGGCCCCGCAGGGAGCGTTTTCGCTGTAGATATTTCTCCCGAAATGCTCAATATAGCACAAGAAAAGATTTCCGATCCAAGAGTAAGCTGGGTTAACGCGGACGGCGCCAAGTTGCCCTTGGAAAATGAAACTGTAGATCGAGCTGTTTTCTATTCGGTCTGGCCTCATTTTCACCACCCCGAAGAAGTCATAAAAGAATGCCGGCGGTACTTGAAACCCAAGGCATTTTTTCATATCTGGC
>JAABSF010000679.1 GCA_011390535.1 Deltaproteobacteria bacterium
TGGATCACAAATCCAACTGGGTAGGCAGAGCCATGCATCCCGAAGATAATATGCCCGACTACGGCTCTTCGATCGCTTCAAGAACTGCTGTGGGCGCGTTGCGGCTTATGCTTGAGGATCCTATGGATGAAAAACTACCAGCCCTCATCGTCTACATCCAAATGGGGATCGATTTCTATCATATCCTTAAAAACGGAGGGGCTTGGCCGCCCAACGGCGGACACTGCGAAGGCCGCAAACTTCCCATAACTTTTGCGGCGCTCTTGCTGGATGACGAAGAGATGCAAAATGCAGTGGCCGATTCAGGGCCGAGTGACTTCGGAGAAAACGGAGGCATGTATTACTCTGAAGAATCAGATACGATCCTTTACGGCCAAAATGACAACTCCGCAGACAACTACTGGACAAACATCGTCTTCCATACGGGGTCCCGGACAATAAAGGACCCTTACAAATGGATCGACGGTGGACAAAGACCCGGCGGGAGCTATCAGTTTTGTTGTACTGCTATGCCGTGGAAAGGGAGTGAAACAGCTCTTCGCCTTTTTCCCGAATTGGCCCCTATCTGGAACTACGAGGTTTTTTCCGATTATGTTGAACGTTGGGTTACCTTTGGAGCTTGGACCCAACCGGACCCCTGCGCTCCTCCGACCGGCACTTGCACAGGGGGAGACAACTCAGGTGCGGAATGTACATCTGCAAATGAACCCGAAGTATGCACAGGAGATGAAGGCTCCTGCGATTTAACGGCAAGGTGGGATGAAGACTATGGTGTATTATACGGGCCGGATGGAGAAGGCGGCTGCATTCCCGACACGGATGATTCCGACGGAATCGGACGTTTTCCACAACTTCATGGTAGTAATGCAGACGACGGGCACTACGGAAGTGGATTCGTAGACGATCTATGGGAAGAGTTTATAGCCCCCGAGCTGTGAATTTACACTGAATTCAACAGTGAATTCGACCAGGTGACCAAATCAACATAAGCAAACACAGAGAAGGAAACAGCTTGAATTCCAAAGGCTCTCATACAACACATGCCGCCTACAAAAAAGGGGAGAACAAAAAGGTTGTGGTGGTTGTGGTGGCCTACAACGCTGTAAATACACTCGTGGATACATTGGATAGAATACCGGATGAGGTCTGGTCATTAGTCGAAGAAGTCTGTGTGTTTGATGACGCCAGCCACGATGAGACACGAGACGTCGGGTTGAGTTATCGTCGGTCAAAAGGATTGGACAAGCTAAAGGTTTATAGAAATGAGAAAAATCAAGGGTATGGAGGCAACCAAAAGCTGGCATACCGCTACGCATTGACCAAGGGTTATGACATAGCTGTTTTGCTTCATGGAGACGGACAATATGCCCCCGAAGTCATGATGGATCTCCTAAAACCTTTGCTTCGGGGAGAAGCACAGGCAGTGATGGGATCGCGGATGATCCTACCAGGAGGAGCACTAAAGGGAGGCATGCCTCTCTACAAGTATGTCGGCAACAAAATTCTGAGTCGGTTCGAAAATATCATGCTTGCCCAGTGTTTAAGTGAATACCATTCCGGTTATCGTGCCTACGATCTTCACACCCTCTCAAAACTCCCAATCCAGCGGAACTCAAACGATTTTCATTTTGACACACAGATAATCATCCAATTGCTCCTATCCGGCGCAAATATTGTGGAGGTGCCGATACCAACCTATTACGGAGACGAGATCTGTTATGTCAACGGGCTGAAATATGCCTATAACGTGACCTTGTCGGTTATCTCCTCCAAGTTGCACGTGCTGGGAGTCAAATATAAGCCTGAGTATGAAATCAACAAAGGCGCAATGACTTTCCCCAGTGGATCAAGCTTTTCCAGATCAGGATCTTCCCGATCAGGATCTTCAAAAGTCATCAAACGTATTGCAGCTATGATCCCGGAAGGTTGCCGTGTCTTGAATGTCGGGTGCCATACCCAACACCTTTCGGCTGCTTTGTCACAAAAAGGTTGTTTCGTAGATGTTGTTGATCCAACACCTGGTGAACCAACTCTTAGGGCTCTTGGTAGTGAAAACGAAGCTCCTCTTTTAAATAATTCCACCTACGGAAGAGATGGCGGGTATGCAGATCTCAAAACGGGTGAACGTTACGATAGAATTGTCATAACTAATCAACTAGAGCACCTGCCAAACCCATCCCATCTACTGATACAGCTGCGAAAGTTTTTAAAAAAAAACGGGCGGGTTATCGCCTCAACAGAAAATTTCTCCCAAT
>JAABSF010000680.1 GCA_011390535.1 Deltaproteobacteria bacterium
GGCACGCCCGGGGACGGAGGCAGGTCAGGTGGGGACGGAGGCACGCCCGGGGACGGAAGCTCACCTAGCATCCTCAGGATTTCGGTTAGTGAGTTGGCAGGTGTAAGTTCTTTGTGGAGTGGTTCTTTTTCAGAATCTATCATGATGGAAGGGCGTCTTCAGCTCGGACAGAGGATGCACTCGGCCTATCAGAAAGAAGCGGTAAGTCGTCACCGGGGGTATTCCTCTGAAAAGTGGATTTCTTGGGAGACAAGTCTGGATAATGTTTCAGTTGTCGTTTCGGGACGGATTGACGGTTTGTATAGAGAAGAATCGGGGCGCTGGGTAGTAGAAGAGCTCAAGAGTTGGATGGGGTCGGGAACATCTGAAGACCTAATAACGATACCTCCAAAAACAATGATGGCGTTTGAGTGGCAATGCTCAATCTACATGCATCTTTGGGCGCTTAAACAAGAATGTGAGGGTTTTGATTCAGATTGGGATGAATTGAAGACAGGTATTACCGGTTTTGTGGTTTTGATGGATGTGCTTGATGGAAGTTTGACGCGTGTGCCGGTGGATTATGATCCTGATGCTTGCCGTACATACATCCACAAGCGATTAATGGAGTTGGTGAGCAATCGCCGAGAGGAAGAGGCCAAAGAGAGGAAGAGGAGGGCTTTTTCTGCAAATGTGGTTTTTCCCTTTTCAGGTTTTCGTTTGTACCAGAAAGAGCTAGTAGAAAATGTGGAAGGGGCGTTCCAGCGAGAAATGAATTTGGGTTTGTCGGCGCCCACAGGGATCGGTAAAACCGCAGCCGCCCTTTTTCCTGCCTTGAGATGTAGCTTTGATAATGGGAAAAGGCTTTTTTTTGTTACAGCCAAAGTAAGTCAACAAGAACTGGCTTTGGAGACTATTGAAGCTATCTTCGGGGATACCGATTCTGTTACCGCGGTTCAGATAGAGGCGAAAGAGCGATCATGTCCGGAAGAAGAGATGCTATGTGTTCCTGGTTCCTGTAAACGCTTGAGAGAAGCGTCTTTAAGGATGGCTGCCGCCGATTTGCCGCGACGACTAATGGAAGGGGGAGTAGTGCGGGCAGGAGATATTCGCGAAGAGGCTGATAGGGCAGGGGTTTGTCCGTTTGATCTGAGTCTGGCGGTCGCTTATGGGGCTGATGTGCTGGTAGGTGATCTGAATTATGTTTTTCACCCGGGCAGTCGTTTGAAGAGATTGTTTGGAAGAGATCTCTCTTGTAGGCGTCCTCGACCGTGGGGGCTGATTGTAGATGAAGCTCACAATCTTTACCCGCGAGCACTGGATTTTCTCTCTCCACTTCTTGAGCGTTCAAAGGCTAGAGTGTTGGCTGAAGGCTGTATGCATGGGCCAAATCCCATCTATAGAGAGTTTCTGGAATCTCTTTTGAGGGTGGATGATTTGTTTCAAGGGTTGATAGATGATGTCATCGGTGGGCCTTGGGGAGAGGCTGGTCGGGCAGTCATCGATCTTGCTCCGGAGCCTTGGGCGGAGTTAGGGATAGAGTTGGAACTCTGGTTGCTCGACTATCTTGCCTATATAAAATCCGGAGGGCGGCGGCCTCTTCCTTTTGTTCCGAGGAGGAGTGCAGATTCTCGTCGTGTAGTAGACCCTGCCATTCAGTTTTGTATGGAGTTTTTTGCTTTTGTAGAGACAGCTGAGGCTCGTGGAGATGAGATGGTAACTGTTTTGTCGGGGACGGATGATCCGGAGAACGCCGTTTTGAAAATCAACTGTCTCGATCCGTCCCGCTATTTGTCAAAAAGATTGGAGGAATTTTCTTCCACCGTTTCTATGAGCGCTACAATGGAACCACTTTCTTTTTATATGGATGTATTGGGGATGAATAGGAGTGATAATGCCAGTTGTGCGTTTCCGTCGCCTTTTCCAGCAAAAAACAGATTATTGTTGGTGGATGATAGAGTTTCAACGCGCTACAAAGATCGTGGCGAGAGTTTGACAAGAATCGCTCCAAATGTTGTTGAGATGGCGGCTGCCAGAGATGGTGTGCACTTGGTTTTTTTTCCAAGCTATGAATACTTGGCCTCGGCGGTTGTTTTGATGAAATTGGCTGTTCGCAAGAGTGCTTTTCCTGTTGAGATAGTCCAAGTTGCGAACTCCAAGCAGGCAGGGAAAACTATAAAGGAAATCAGGCGTATTACAGGCTCGGGAAAACACAGGCCGAAAGGTTTTTCCAGATTAGTATGCACCGTCATGGGAGGTGTGATGTCTGAGGGTG
>JAABSF010000681.1 GCA_011390535.1 Deltaproteobacteria bacterium
ACCTTTTCGCTCCGTCCCCAGCTTTTCGCTCCTCCGTCCCCACCTTTTCGCTCCTCCGTCCCCGCTTTTTCCGTCCCCACTTTTTCGTTCTTTGACATGTTTCTCCAATGTAAAAAAAGCTTAATTGCTAACCTTTGACACCTTTTTTTTGTATAATGGCATGATATGAGGGGATGATGACTTTTTTAAAACCTTACAACGTTCAGAGATTTAAGTTGGTTTCTGGATTTAACGTTTGTCTTTTTGTTTTGAGCGCTCTGATTATGGTTTCTGAGGGCGGGTGCGGAGAAAGTTCTTCAAAACGTCATATTTTTGCGGCTCCGGAGCCGGAGTGTCCGGTTTTGGAAGCACCGGCCGGGTTGGAACAGAATCAGATTGTCGGTGACGGCTCAGAGGGTAGCTGCACCGAAGAGGCGCTCCGCGCTGCTGTCGAGAAAGGTGGAAACGTGACCTTTGACTGCGGGGCGGGTGATATTACAATTCAGATTACATCAGAAATCCGGGTCCCGCATGATACGCTGATTGATGGAGACGGGAAGGTGACTTTGGACGGAGGAGGGTTGACACGCATCCTGCATACCGAGGCACGGGTTGTCTTGACTGTCATGAATCTCGACTTTATCAACGGAAACGCGTCTTTGTATTCTGATGGTACCCGGAGCGGAGGGGCGATTCGAGCCGGGTGGCTGGGCATTACGCATGTATTTGATTGTTCTTTTTTTGGAAACCAAGCAGCAGAAGAAGGAATTGAAGGGGGAGGCGCTATCTATCAATCCAATGGTGGTGAGTTGGTGGTGGTACGCAGCGTCTTTCAGGGCAATCATTCTATAAGCGGAGGGGCGATAGATAACTTGCTGTCACCTCTGACTATTGTTGACTCTACGTTCATTAACAACACTTCCAACGCAGGAGGCGGTGCAATCTATGTAGACGGCGCCAGCGCATACATAGACGATAACGTAGGCGGCAATGTCGTCATCTGTGGTTGCAGGTTCGAAGAAAATGAGACAATAAGCACCGGAGGAGCGGTTTATTTGTGGGCATACCATCCCGATGAACTTTTTATCAACCGTTGTTCCTTTGTAAACAACATCGCTCGCCGCCCTGCTGACGGCAGCGCGCTTGGAGGCGCGGTCCGTACGGGCAACGCACCGCTTCAGATTTCCAACTGTTTGTTCCACGGCAACCACGCTGATGTCCACGGTGGCGCCTATTGGACCAGAGGCAATTACCCTACTCATATTGTCAACAGCACGTTTTACAGAAACAACGCCGGCGTTTCGGGGCAAGAGGGAGGTTACGGCGGGGCATTGTCAGGGTTCAACATGCACCTTGAAAATCTCACTTTTGTGGAAAACCACGCTGAGTTCACAGGTGGAGCCGTTTCCGCCGAGGGTGACAAATGGACTCTGCGAAACTCTATTTTTCTGGACAACAGTGCATCAAACCAATGGGGAACGAGACAGACGTGTACCCGCATCATCAAGGGTTCCAACGTAATTCAGTGGCCTATTCCGGAAGGAAACGAAAACCCTGTGTGCACGGAAGACGCTGTTTTAGAAGATCCCTTGTTGGGAGACCTAGCAGATAATGGTGGTCCTACACAGACATTTTCTCTCTTGGAGGGAAGCCCGGCTTTGGAACATGGAGACGAGTGTTTGGATACGGATCAGCGCGGTGAACCCCGCTCCGAAAGCTGTGACTTGGGCGCATTTGAACGTCAGTAAACTCAAAGTGAGCAAATACCGAGCAAAAAAGCATTAATATAGAAAAACAATGAGCAGTTCAGTGCTAAGACTCAAAACGACAACTTTTCTTTCGGCTGGTAGTGTTTTCTTTGCGGCATTTCTTTACTTCGCGAACATTACCCAAGCAAAAGAAGAGCGAGGCGTTGCGCAGGAAAGGAAAAAGGAAAGCAGCAGAATCACAAAGAAACAATCATTCAACCGGGATCACGAAGAAACAGAAAATATCCGCGAGGTTTTTATTTCTATCAAAAAAACAGAGGTATTGGGGCCTGAAGCTAAGAGGCTCTCGGACGGGACAGTTCGTTTCTTTTTTCCCGGCTTTAGCGCAGATATAAAAAAAAACGGGGATATTCATTTCGGCCGCAAGCGTTCGTCCGGCCAAATTGAAAAAAACAAGCAACCGGCCGGAGGCGATTATTGGGAAAGAATAAAGAATGCTTTCGCCCCGGACGACATAGGCGGAAAAATAAAATGGGCGCCTAATTCAGGCTTCTCTACAGGGACC
>JAABSF010000682.1 GCA_011390535.1 Deltaproteobacteria bacterium
TCAGAAAAGGTTTTATTTTGAACGTGAACAATTAGGGCTGAGACATTGATTACTTTTGTTTATCCCATGCATAGACACCCTTTAAATTGTAGTCAAGGATCCCTTGAATGAGGTGTTCACGTGCGGGTCTGCGCCCTTTTTTGGTAATAAGATATTGGCTGGCGAGTTCTTTGATGCTGCCTAAAATGCACCAAGCGGTGATTTCGGCGTGGCACGGCCGGACTATTTTCATCTCCATGCCCAGCTTAAGGGCGCCTTCAATTAGATCCAGCATTTGGCGGTAAAAACCTGCCAGTTGTTTCTCGAATTCTTCATCAAGGCCTACGGCTTGGTACAAAAGGATTTTCGTAAACTCGCCGTTCTCTGAGAGCTCGTCGATGATTCCTTCGACATTGTCATAAATCTGGTTGAACGGATCAGGTGAATCTTTTTCGAGTTTTATTCGTTGAATCCGAGAGCGGATCCTATTGATGAAGTGGTTTAAGAGCTCTTTGAATATGGCTCTTTTGTTGTCGAAATAAAGATAGAAAGTGCCTCGGGAGATATCCGCAGTTGCTACGATTTCTGATATCGATGTATCATGATAGCCCTTCTCAGCAAACACATTAAGTGCCGCCTCCAGCACCTGTTGCCGACGCCATTTCCTGACCAGCTTCGCCCTTGTGGCACGGCCGTCGTTAGGATCGGTGATTTCGATGTTCCTTGCCTGTTTCCGCTTGTAGCTTGAATTGCTTATTTGTCCCTTTGGCGGTCGGCCTCGTCCTCTTTTCCTTTTTTGCTTTTCAGTTGCCATGATTCCCTCGGTGATTTTTCTTCTTTGAAAGATCGGAAAAAATGAAATATTTTTGTACGAAATCTCACTGTAATCTCTATACATAATGCGATAGTTCGTCAATATACATTTAAGACAACTAAAATCTAGTTATTTTTCGAAAAGTTTAGTTGAAATTAATTAAGCGAGGCCACTATCCAAAGCGGGAGGTGATCCGATGACGGGTTCTGTTGATGAATAACTCCAAATTCGTGTATTTTGATGTTTCTGCTTGTAAAAATGTAGTCGATTTTTCGGTCGGGTTTTTTCGCCCCAAATCTCAAATAAGTATAAAAAAGCTCAGGATTATCTCTGTACGTCCGTAATGTTACGGCAGGCTGGTAATGCTTGAATAGTGTCTCCAGGGGGTTTCGCTTTTCACTGTAATAACGAGCTTCAGGCCCCAACCGTGATGGGTCCTCACCGGGAGGGATCATATTGAAGTCTCCCGTGAGTATCCAAGGAGAGCCCTCGGATTCCAATTCTTCTATGCGTTTTTCTATGATTCGTATTTGCCGTGACAGAGTGCCGTCACCGTAACTAAAGGCAGACAGGTGAGTATTTAAAACTACTAAATGCTCTTTACGGCCTGTTATTGGAATTCTTGTCTCCAGAAGTGCTCTTTTCAGGTTAAATGCACGACGAATAAAAAACTCATCTAATTGAGGAAGAGAATACCGAACGCTTGAAGATATGGGGAATACGGAAGCAGTCACCAGATGCATGTCGACTCTCCCCAAAGGGCTTTTAATGGGCACCGGCACATAACGTGATCGATGATAGGTGCTTGAAGCACTACAATGCATAGAGCTGCTCTTTAGAATTTGAGGTAGCTGATCTATTCCATGTGTTCTTGAAGAGTTTCGGTCGACCTCTTGAAGGCACAAAATGTCGGGGCGCCTACTTGAGACTGTATCCGAGATGCTCTTCAGTGTTTTGTAGACATCTTGTTTTTTTACGCGAACAGTGTCCCCCCCATCATACCAGAAATGATATCTTCGGCTCGCTCCATATTGAATATTCCACGCTAGTAGGGAAAACTCTTCTCCCGGTTGGAGTGATCTCCCGCTGCCTTTGCAACGAACCTCTACATTCATGATGGGATCGGGATGAAAGTTAAGGCACCAGGTCAATGTCATACCCGCAGCCATGAGCACGAGGATAAACACTCCAATCCCCAAACCGATGCGGGTGAGCCACCTTCGTTTTCCAGACATGTCTCTCCAAAAACCATTTAAACCAACTGCTGAATAAAAAAGCGATGAATTTTCTGTCTCAGACTATCTTCCAATTAGGGAGGCTGCAATGAATTATTGGTACGGGGTAAAATACCTCATCTTTTGTTGATTCCTAGCCTTAGCCGGTCCGGATTTGCAAGATTTGCAATATTAGGCCGACCTTTTGCAACAGGCTCGCCATGCCCCGTCCCAATCCTCCCTCGC
>JAABSF010000683.1 GCA_011390535.1 Deltaproteobacteria bacterium
GTGATCGTACGGTGGTCAATTTTGATGAGAGCATCTGTGCAGTGGTGGGGCCGAATGGGTGTGGGAAATCGAATATTGTAGATGCCATTCGGTGGGTGTTAGGTGAACAGTCGGCCCGTCATCTCCGAGGTCGATCCATGGAAGATCTCATCTTCGCCGGTTCGGAGAATCGGGGGCCCATGGGGATGGCCGAGGTTACCCTTACATTGGACTTAACCGATGGGGTGGCTCCTGTAAGGTATCTGGAATATCCGGAGATAACGGTTACACGTCGGGTTTTTCGTGACGGTACGAGCGAATATTTGATCCAGAAGGTCCCTTGCCGGCTGAAAGATATTGCCGACATTTTTCTGGGAACAGGAGTGCACAGCAAAGCCTATTCAATCATCGAGCAGGGACGGATTGGATTTATTTTAAGCTCAAAACCCGAGGAGCGGAGAATACTCATCGAAGAGGCCGCCGGGATAACGAAATATAAGGGAAAGAAGAACGCTGCAGAGAGGCGGATGAAGTCTACCAAGCAGAATCTTCTTCGTGTAAACGATATAATTACAGAGCTGGACAAGAGGCTTGGGTCCCTCAGAAGGCAAGCCAGAAAAGCCGAGCGTTATGAGGGGTATCTGGAAGAATTCAATGTCTTGGATCAGAGGAGGTTGGCGCATAAGTTCTTAGAGCTGAAGGTTTCTCGTGATCATGTTCAGTCGGAGTTGACGGAGACTCAGCGGGAGAGTGGTGATTTGACTCTCACTGCTGAAACCCTGGAGGCTCGCCTGGATACTGAAAGGCTCACCTTGGCGGAGTCCGAGGCCGAGTTGAACACTCTTCAAGAGAAGGTCTATGAAGTCGAGAATCAAGTTCGGCTGTTGGAGAATCAAAGCAACTACAAAGAGCAGGAACGACATCGACTAAAAGGAGAGATGGAGCGTGCGTCCGGGGAAATTGAGCGGTTGAAAGAAGAGATGGCTTCTTTGGAGAGAGATATAAATGTAAGGAGTGAGGAGCTGGAGGGTTTGGAGGTTGGGCTGAAGGCGCGGAGGAAGGAGTTGACGGATCATGAAGCTGTGGCGGCGGAGATTCGCGGGGATCTGGAGGTCTGCAGGGCGGACCTGGAAGAATCGCGAGCCGCTGCGGCGGAGCATTCCAAGAGAGTGGCGTCAAGCGAGAGCCGCGTGGAGACCGGGAAGACTCGTTTAGAGGAGCTGGAAGAGAGACTGGAGTCAGTGGAGATCGAGGTCGAGCGTCTCGGAGAGGAGCGCTCCGTGCTGGCGCCGAGAAGAGATGAGCTCCAGGAGCGCTTCCAGATGGAGCAGTCCGGGCTGGACGAGAAGAAGATTCGCAAAGAGCGGCTGGCGAGACATATAGAGTCCTTAAGAGAGCAGCACGGTGATAGTGAAATACGTCTGGAGACGGCTCGGACGCAGCTGCAGAAATGCCGCTCCAGGTTGGGTTCCCTGGAGGAGATTCAAAAACGTTACGAAGGGTTTGAGCAGGGCACCCGGGCTGTAATGGAGCGTTACAACGGTAACGCAGGTGAAGCCGGGATAAGAGGATTGGTGGCCGATATATTGAGCAGCCCGGCTGAGCTGGAGTCGGCGGTGGAGGCTGTCCTGGGTGAGCGGCTGGGTAACATTTTAGTAGAGAGTCAAGAGGTTGGAGTGGAGGCGGTGACCTATCTCAAAGAGGGCCGCAAAGGCAGGTCATCCTTTATTCCGGTTGAAATGACTGGGCCGGCGCAAATGACCGGGTCGGCGCATATGTCCGGGCGAGATGCGACAAGCGTTGCAGGGACCGGCGAAAGCGCTCTTCAGTTGATGAATTCCGAATCCTGGGGTGAGGATCTTCCGGGGGTGGAGAATGTTCGGGGAGAGTTGACCGGATTGGTTGAGATAGCTGAAGGGTATGACAACGTAGCTCGGCATCTTTTAGGTGACGTGTTGGTGGTGGAAGACTTGGACACTGCCCTCTCCTTGTGGAAATCCGGCAAGTTGTTTCGCAAGCTGGTGACCCTGGACGGTGAGATTGTAGATGAAGGGGGAGTGATTACCGGGGGTTCATTAGAAGACAAGACTGCAGGGGTCCTCGGGCAGAAGCGGGAGATTAGAGAGCTCCGCAAGATGGCGCGCGAGCTGGAGAAAGTGGAGCGCAAGGCGCTGGCCCGGCATATGGCGTTGAGAGCGGAGATGGGGGTCACAGAGCGAGAGTTGGAGCTGCTTGGCGATGAGCTTCATGCGGCGGACAAAGCACTT
>JAABSF010000684.1 GCA_011390535.1 Deltaproteobacteria bacterium
CTTCGAGACGCTTCTTGCGATCTGTTTCCAGAGCCCACTTTTCCAACAGCTCGTCCAGAACCGCATCCCTCGGCACCCCTGAATGTGTAAGCTGAGAGCGCCTGCTTGAATGAAACTGCTCATAAAGATCAGTCCAGGGACTAACGTATGCAACCTGCAACGCGGTTACGGCTTTTAGGCCTGCAACATTACCCCACCCAATGGACTGCACCAAGGATGCATACTTTCCCGAGACCCGCTTACCGGCGAGACCGGATATATAGGAAATATAAGGAATCTTTTCTACATCTATACCTATTCCATGTTTCCTTAACTGAAATGCAGCTTTTTTGAAAAACTCGTCGAAAACAACCGCCTCCTGAGGCAATACGACCTTAATCCTCAACACCTGCCCGCCGCGGCGAAATAGCTTTTTCGGCCCTCGTTTCCATCCTGCACGCTTCAGTAATTTGAAGGCCGCCTTCGGCTCCCCCACATAATGTACTCCGGGAAACACCTCTTGCTGATAGCTGTCATGTGAAACCGGATGATTCAGCAAAGATATCTCGTCCCTTGTCTCACCGGGCAACATGGATAGAAGATCTTTTCGGTTTATCAACATCCAAAGGGATCTTCGCAGAAATCGGTTTCGAGTACCTCGGAAAACGGCAAACGTCGTTCCGTGTGGCTTTACGTTGACAACTCTATAACTATCTTCACCTTTCTTCAAGGCGGAGACCTTCTTATTCAAAAACGCAAGCTCCTTGCCGTTAACCCCTGCAATTATGTCTACAACCCCTTCTTTCAACTTTTTCCATATATTATGTTTTCCTGCAAAGATATGGAACTCCAACCTCTTTGCTTTGGGAGCGCTTCCCCAATAATCATCGTTTCGAAGAAAGATTATTTTTTCCCCCGGCCACCATTGCAGTACTTTGAAGGGCCCGGTTCCTATCATCATCTTACCGGCCATGGTACAACTGACCAGATCCAAGGACAGCTTGCAGAAAGAGACCGATTCTCCCACTCCTTTTTCATGTTTTTTAGGGCAATTATTCTCCAGCCCGCACTCTTGAAACAAATGTTGCGGAGCAATGGGGACTTGAGCAAGCCTCTCTAAAAATGGCCCATAGGGAATACTCAAGTGTATCTCAAAAACATTGCCACCCAATATTTTGACGTCATGTACAGGCAATTGATCTCGTTGCATTCTACTAATTAGGGAATTGTATTGCTCCTTTTTAATCATTTTGGCCGGTCTCATATCTCCGGTGGTGACCAGCCCCATTGTAAACATCACATCTTTAGGGGTGAGTGCTTTGCCGTCGTGCCAAAGGACACCCTCTCTGAGCGTGAAGCGATACCCGGTAATCTCACCTTTCGTCTTCAACGGTTTCCACGACTCTGCCAACACTCCGACCATTTTACCCGTCTTCGTTTCCACCCTTAGCAGAGGCTCCAGCACCCAAGGAAAGGTCAGCCGCCAAACATCAAAATTGCTACTCTCCAAAGGGTTCAGTGAGGGCAAATCACGTGGAAACCGAATCTTAATGACATCATTCTTTTTTGAGTTCGTCGCATCCGCCCGCTCGATACGAGGCGTTTTGACCTTTTTATTCTCATCAACCCTACATCCCCAAAATCCCCCAATGAAAACGCTCATAAGTAGAAACACTGCCATTCCGATCAAATCCGGGAGTGCTCCAGTTCTCACCGATTGAAATAATTTCAGACTCCTAAACTCCATTCCAGACCGTTCATGTTGATCGGTATAATCGAGCATGATCCGGGTACTCCTCTTCCCCTGCAGCCCTCAGGGCTACTCCGGAGTTGCGGCGAAACACAAAACATCCGCACATCCTTGCCGGCTATGCAGCTGCTATAAAGACTCTATAACTGCAATTCAGACATTAAACTATCACAGGGAAAAACCAGCCGGCCCTGGAATCACAGAGACTCTTTGAGACACTTGGCG
>JAABSF010000685.1 GCA_011390535.1 Deltaproteobacteria bacterium
TACTCTTTACAATCTGATTTCTTAAAGCATTTCTTTATCTTTTCAGAATCTTCCTTCTTCCCCTCCTTGTTCAGGTTCTTCTTACACATCTTGATAAACTTCTCACCAGTCATATTTTTTTTGAAACCCTCTGCCATCTTTTTTTTCATCTCTTCAGGCATCTTGTCCGTGCCCTCGAGCATGACTTCCATAATTTCATCCATGCATTTTTCATTTTTCTTGGACATATTTTCACAGGTGAACTTATCACCACAGCCCACAAAAGCCGTCGTCGCCATCAA
>JAABSF010000686.1 GCA_011390535.1 Deltaproteobacteria bacterium
AACATTCAGCCTCAAATAACCTTTCTTTGAAGCTTTGCGCGTAGCCGCCTTGATGGCCTTTTCGATCTCCATGGGGTTCCAGTCGGGGCCATACCAGATATGAAAGATATTGGTCCCCGTATCTTGGCATAGGGGAGTTGAATTCTTTCTGGCCAACTCCACATTCTCCAAAATGACTGCAAGCGCCCCTTCTGCAGGTGATTTTGTTTTCTCTTTTGCCTTCGCGCTCTTAAGGGCTTCTTCAACATCCTCCGGAAGGTCCGAAGAAGCGCGACGGATCAATTCCAAAACAGCTTCCTCTAAATTTTTCTGCACGTCTCTCTCCTCCTGTTTACTGTGAGCACCACAGAAATTGTATATAAACGATCCTCAACCCAAAAATCAATTCGACATGGAACATAACCGAAATAAGAAATTTTAGAAAGGGCCGGAACAGAAGAAACACCAGCTTAAATAAAAAACAGGTAATTCAAAACCTTGAAACACTAGAAGCCGTTTATGAGCAAAAACCAAACAGGATGTCATCGAGATCCGGATAAACATGCTCGCTGCGCCGCCGAGGCGCTCGCCATGCAAGGCGCGAGCGAGCAGCCGGCACAGCGTACTTAAGGTACGTGAGCAGGCAGCGCAGGGAGACATCGCAGTTAACCCAGCATGGCGATTTGATCGCTTGGACCTCGTGAGCATCTTAAAAACATGTGGGTCTATTGGATACGGGGTCGGTTAGATCTTGAGTCGGGAGGATCATTTGTAGATACGAGAAATTTTCCCTGCAAAAAACTTCAGGGCCATGGCCACCGAGAATAGTCCTCTCTTCAAACGGACGACTACCTCCCGAGTCCATGAGGCGGTTCGGTTGTTCGCCGGCGTTGTGAAATCTCTCTCCCTCCGGGTCGGCAAGCCCCAGACTATGACCTACTTCATGAGCCATCGTAGTTCCCAATAAATTTCCCACAGTATAAATTGCACATGCAATAGCCATGGGTCTGTCACCAGGTGGTGCAGGGCACTGCGTTCCATCAACCTGAGGTAAACCCTCCAATTCATCCGACCTAACAGGGTCACCAGTGTCGGGCCGCAAAGGATCTAAAATAGCGTCGAAAAGGCCGCTTGCTGCGGGATGGGGGGCAATGTCTATGGGAGGATGAAGGGAAAAGGCAAAGAAGGAGTCCACAAAAACACCGCCATAGCCGGGATAACCGTCTTGTTGGGTCTCAGCATTGACACCACCGATTCGATCATAGAGACGCTCGTTGCCTACATCTTTACCGGGGGTGTTGTCATATCCCATGAGCCCGAGACCGTTGGGATCCTGTCCTGTAATATCCACTTGAGAATACAACTCGTAGTCTGCGGGTTCGCTGTCGCGAAACTCTAAATTTATTCCTCGATAGATCCATCTCGCGCGTGATAAAATCTGTTCTTGAACTAATAATTCGGCGCTCCTCAACCCCATCATATCAAGCGCATCATTAAAGCCCTGCATGAAGTTGACGTATACAACCTGCTTTATCAACTCCACCCTAAAGCTGGCCTGTACCGGAGACCCTTGCACGCTATCCTGCCCCTTAGAAAAGGTGGGAGTGAAGGTCCCCATTACAGTGCCCGACTCAGAGCGCAAATCAATAATGTGGCCCAATGCGTCATCTTCGCTTAAAACATAACGCACCAAATTACCCCTTTTGAAAGTAGGTACGATAATCAGATCAATTGGAAGTGAGGGCTCCCCTGAATCAGGCACAAAATCAGCTATCAAAAGAACTTCGGTCAGCTCATCGCTGCCTCCCCCGACAAAACCGTTCCCATGAAAATCAATGTAACCCCCAAGAGAAGAACCGTCGGAGTCAACGTAGGTGAGCTCCGATGGTTTTATCGTCAAGATCATATCAATAGGCTCAGACATCCTCTCTCCAAAGTCAGAGTGCAGATTAACCAATGACACGGAAGCTTCCAATGTCCCTGGTCGCAACCCTGTCAAGTCCGAAGAAAACACAAACTCACCATCACGCCTGAGATCCTCCTCAAAAACACTCAAAGGTACGCGTTCGTCATTCAACAACACCCCATTAGAAGAACAAGGCTCAGCCCACCCAGTCGGCAAAAAGCACCCGCTGATACTCACCATTGTCCGGCCCTCATCACCACCCAAGAGCAAATCATCCGCTGTAACGGAAAGGGTACCGTTTAAATAAGTCTCCCAATCTTCAATTCCCAGAAGAGTTGGAGTCAAGTTGTTGCGACATCG
>JAABSF010000687.1 GCA_011390535.1 Deltaproteobacteria bacterium
GGATGGCGGAAACACTGCCACTGACGCCGGCGTCTCCGGAGAGAGCTTCTCGGGCACCCTGCAAGGGGGCTGTTCATGTCGACATCTTCCCGGAAAAACCAATATAAAGATTCCTTTCGGATCAGTAGCTTTTTTCCTCATAGGTTTTTTACTCCTCTCTTTCTTCTCTGCATCAAAAAAAACTTGATAAGAAAAGTGACAATGTTCCAATGAACACTGAGACATAAAATGCCGGACAAAACTTCTCTTCCCAAAACCGCGCTGCCGATTGACTGCGCTTTGTTGCCTATCAAGAAAGGGCGCCTGCTGGTGTCACCTGAATATGCTGTGTACTGCCGGGTCTCCCAAGAAGAAGTGAGACAGGTCGAAAAAGTATTGGCAGGTGAAACAAAGCTGGAAACCCTATCTCCGGCGCTTTTAAAAGAGCTTGAAGAACACGGTTTTTTTAATGAACCCCGTCCTCCTGAACCATACCTCCCCACGGTTCAAATACAGCTTACTAATGAATGCAATCTGAAGTGCAACTACTGTTGCACAAACTCAGGCACACAGAGACAAAAAGAAATCACATTGAGTCAATGCCAAAGAGTAATCCGCGAAGTAAGTGAAACTCTAGGGGAAAATTGTCGTGTCTCGCTTTTGGGAGGGGAGCCCCTGATGGTTGAGTGGGCGCTGGATCTAGCTGAAGAGATGTGCGATCTACACCTGGACGGTTGTCTATTTACCAACGGCCTACCTCTGACGGATCCTGAAAAAGCAAAGCGTTGTGCTGCGCTTTCGAGGAGAGGGATGGAGTTTAGAATAAGTCTGGCCGGCCCCACTCAGCCCCTGTGCGATAAGCTCTCGGGCACCGAGCGATATGAAAAAGCCATTTTGGGAATGAAAACAATGGCACAGTTCGGTGGGCACGCAAAGGTCGATCTTATGCTAACCCCCCAACAGGTAGATGATACTGCAAAGCACTTGAGCCGCTTGAAAAGAGACCTGCCGGATAGTTTCCCCATTGCGTTGGGTGTTTGCTACATAAGCGGACGGGAGAATGGAGAGCATGTCTTTCATTCAGCTTCCGAAATGGAAGAAGCCTTTGACCTGATAGCTTTTGAGGCTGGAGAGACTATCTTGGCACCAAAACCTCAAAAGCGATATCACCGCCGAGAAGGCTGCACATGCGCGCTGGGCCATCATCTCCATATTCGAAGTGACGGGGCACTGTTTCCCTGTTTCAAGATGGAAGAAAAAATCGGCACACTGGATGAAATGGACTTTGTGAAAGCCATGGCGAAAAATCGGGCCAACCCGCATCCTGCGGCGGGTTTGTCGGTATGCTCCGATTGTGCGTTGAACACCCTCTGCGGTGGTGGATGTCGTTCCGAGAATATCCTCTACACTGGTGATGGAGACACACCGCTCTGTGATGATTGGCGCCCCTTGGTGATCGCTGAAATGCTGGCGGATGATAGGCCTGATGCTCTGGATTGGCCGCTCCCACATCTGGCGGCCGAAGCGCGACGACGTGGAATTGCTGCCCCCAGTGAGCTTAAGATAGTCCGGCCGTCACGTCATATATGGGAAGAAACCGACAATACTGTCTAAACGGCAGACAAAGCAACTGCGTTCCCAAATCAATTATCATTTTTCTCGCAAAAAGGTTTAGTGGAAAAAGCCTCTTTGAGAGTGCAGCCAAGCTGATCCGCGGCAAAGGGCTTGTGTAGATAATCAAAAACGCCTATATCATCCAGCTCTTTTTCCGATAAATCGTCTGCATATCCTGTGCACAAAATCACCGGCATACCGGGACGAACCCTCTTGAAATAGCGTGCAAGCTCAAGTCCGTCAATGTTGGGCATTACTTTATCGGTGATAACACCATCAAATAAATCAGGCTCTCTCTTGAAAACCTCCAACGCCTCCATACCGCCCACAGCAGAACAAACCTCGTAACCCAGCTCCCGGAGCATCTCTTCGAGCACTTTTAATGCCGACGCTTCGTCGTCAACGCACAGAAGACGCCTGCCCCCGCCCGTCCACTCACCCATAACGGGAGTCAAATCCTCTTCCGGCGTAACATCCGCGGCAGCAGGAAAAAAAACATCGACGCGAGTGCCCTCGCCCACCTTGCTTTTTACTACTATGTCACCCCCATGATTTCTAACAATACCGTGAACAATTGTTAGACCCAGACCCGTCCCTTTGTCCTTTTCTTTCGTTGTATAATACGGTTCAAATATTCGATCCAAAACCTAGA
>JAABSF010000688.1 GCA_011390535.1 Deltaproteobacteria bacterium
CCCATCACAGCCAATTCCCGCATGGCGGAAAAAGCGCCGTCTCTTTGGTAAAACATAACAAAAAAACGTCTGCTTATAGGAGGTTGCGGCCAAAGTTGGACCGCCATCTGAGTAACTATCCCGCTCTTCGAATGCCAATTGACAAAAAGATCGGTCATGCCAGGAATAGGACCGCGGCCGAACCAAACATCACTCATGGCCGGTGCCCCTACACGGGCGATTGTTCCATCCGGAAGGACAACCTCCATCCCGCCGATGCAATCCCCCATGGATCCGTGTAAGAGTGACAGGCTTCCCAATCCGTCGAGAAGGTGATTCGCCATTACGCTGGATTCGGGAGGTGACAAAGGATAGCCTATTCGGAGCGGTGTCTCACAATCATGCAGTCTTTCCCTGAGTTGCTGCCATGTTACCCCAGGCTCAATTATTGCGTACATTTCAGATTCCTGGATCTCCAGAATTCTGTTCATACGACTCAGGTCAACAACCGTACCGCCTTCCGGTGGAATCGACAGCCCTCCCATGTTGGTTCCCATTACTCTTATCGACAAAGGCATTCCCACTGACGTTGCCAGCTCTGCTATGGCGGAGACCTCTTTTGTAGTTAGCGGCGATACAACAAAGGAAGGAGACCTGGGAGGTTCTTCCGTGAAATCCTGTTTGTACTCAGAACTTACAGATTCGCCTGTGAGCCACCCTTGTTCCGGCAAAATCTCCGGGAGTTTCTCTTGGAATCTCCGAATTGTGTTTTTGTCGACACCTTTGACGCCTTCAGTTTTGCTCATTTTTTTTCTTCTTTGAATCACGGAGCAGGGGAAGGATTTTAAGGATAAAGAAGATGTTTCCACTAATTTTGAGTTTGCCCCTGAAGTACGGCGCAAAAAGCTTTTGCCCTAGAGCTACTTGAGTCAAGCTTTCAAGATCGCCGGAAACCCGTGCGCGGGGTTTAGCTTCGGATTTTTCGTCAACCACGATGTCGCCCCCACGAAAGCTCAAGTTTGTTTGCATTTTGCCGGCTTTCAGCTCGATGTCGCCCCTTAAGTTTGTGCATCTTTCGATTCCGACTGAATCCTTTAATGAACGTTCTATAACATCACCAACAATAAGCCCCAATAGATTTGTACGACTCTTGTCGGCGTAAACCACTTTGCACAAGCTTGTGTTGCCGTTGTCTCTTTTTACAGTGTTCTCACTCATTGCTGCACACAACCAATTGGCGTCTAAAAGTTTGACGCTGTCGATAAATAATCGATATTTTGCCAATTATTAGTCAGAATCGCACATAATCAGAATCGCAGAACTATAACAAAAAAAAAACATTTTGCCAGTTACCTGAAGGACACTGTGCGGCAGACACAAGAGTTACCATTTTAAAAAGCGAGCCCGGCAAATGCTCCAGCTAGCTAACCCACCGCTTTGGCGGGACCTAGATAAAGCGGGGTCTGATGAGTTGTCAGCAAGGAGTGACAAGGGAGAAACTCCGATCATCTTTGATCCAGGCGTCACACTGCCTTTGGTTTCATCGGGCATAAGCTTGTCCCCGGAAATTGAGCGCATAGAACTATTCGGGATATGCTCTGTGGATTTTATCAATTCTACGTGCGCCTCATATCTTCCCATTTCTTTTCTTTTGCGTAGGGGTATTTTTACGACGAGTCTTTCATCTCGATGGCTCTGAGTTTTGTCAAAGGGCTCTTGAATTTTGTTCATAGACCCGGATCGTCGCCAGACTTCAGGGTTGAAAGCATAGATCAAATCATCGGGATGTTGGCAGCCATCACGATTTCCGTACAAAAAGTCCCGCGCCGTTTCTTCATCTTTTTCCGAGAGTGCTTCTATGAAGCCTGTAAGAGCCCAAACCGGTCGCTGAGAGGCAATCCCACTCCAAGCTAGGTTTTTATCAGGTATGAATGCGCTTCTATAATCATCCCAGACAAAACGAGCCCACCTCTTGCTGCGATTTTTCTTAGTCTGTTTTCCGGGCTGAGTTACAAGGACCTCTTTTTTTCCGTTTTTGTTAGTATCAACAAATCGGATGATTGGTGGCCTGTATGAGCCTGGACTGGAAGTATCGTAACCACCCGCGACAGACCATGTTGAAATCATTCTACCCTTTTCATAGCGCAGCAGATGATTGTAAAGAGTATTGAAGGCTGTTCCGCGAGACATGGAAACTGTATGAATCAATACTCCCGAGGGCAAACCCAAATCTACTACATGAATATCATCAATACTTGCATC
>JAABSF010000689.1 GCA_011390535.1 Deltaproteobacteria bacterium
TTCGCATTACGGCAAGCTTTTGGTTCAGCCCCACCCTTTCAGCTCCAGTAAAATCATAGACTCTTGGGAGTTGACGTTCAAAAACGTTAAAGAGAGACGGTCGGCACCACCCGCCAAAACTGGACAAAGAGAATCACGTTTTCTACCAGAAAAGATACCCTTAAAGCCTTGAATGTTCGATGTGTACCCATACTTGACTCCATATATCTACAGTCATACTTTGTTTTTAACTATGACTTTGGGTTTTAATCACGTGTTTTTATGTTCAGCCGTGAGGGCAGAATACCAGAAACACAGGAAAAGAGGAAAAGATGAAAGCATCTCTTACCGAAGCTTTGGGAATCGAACATCCAATAATACAAGGTGGAATGGTTTGGTCTGCAGGGGCTAAACTGGCCGCAGCGGTCTCCGAAGCGGGCGGACTGGGGCTGATTGGAGCCGGTTCAATGGATAGCGAGTTGCTCAGAGATCAGATCCGCAAAGCCAGGCGCCTGACCTCTAAGCCGGTTGGAGTAAACCTGCCTCTTTTATACAGACACGCAGAAGATAATTTAAAAGTGATCTTGGATGAAAAAGTAAACATCGTATTTACATCCGCCGGGAGCCCTAAAAAGACAACACCAGTGCTTAAAAAAGGGGGCGCAACGGTTTTTCATGTGGTCGCAACCCCCACCTTGGCGCTGAAGTGTGCATCGGCAGGAGTCGACGGGGTGGTTGCAGAAGGCTTTGAAGCAGGTGGTCATAACGGCCACGCTGAGCTTACCACTATGGTGCTTTTACCACAGGTAAAACATGCTCTGAAAAACCTTGATTTATTTGTAGTTGCAGCAGGAGGCATTGCCTCCGGCGCCCAGATGGCCGCCGCAATGGCCCTGGGGGCCGACGGAGTTCAAGTCGGAACAAGGTTCGCCGCAACAGTGGAGAGTTCAGGACACCCAGCTTATAAAAAGGCTTTGCTGGAGGCAGGCCCTACATCCACACACCTTGTAATCAAAAAGGGAATACCTGTGAGACTGCTGGAAAATGATTTCAGACGCCGAATTGAAGAGGCAGAGGCTAATGGGGCCACGAGAGAGCTTTTGGTGGAGATGTTGGGCGCAGGCCGGGAACGGTTGGGAATGTTCGAGGGCGATGTTCACAACGGAGAGCTTGAAGCCGGTCAAGTAGCCGGCATGATCAATGAACTGCGGCCCGCCGCAGAGGTTGTGGAAGAGCTAATTAAAGGCTTCGCAAAGGTTGTAAGTGAAATATCTTCAACAAAGACTTTGAAATGAAAACAATCTATCAGCCAAACCCCTTTGATCTGGTTTCTGTCAATATCCAAATCGGATGCAGGGCGCTACGGAGCAGGAACAGCAACGCTTTTTCAAGGAATTACTACGCCGCAGACGGCCTCGCCCCGCCACAGTTTACCGACGGGAGAAATTTTGCAACAGACTCTATTTAAAGAATCTTCATTTTTCTTGTATCGATATGCTTTTCTGTGACTCAATATGCTGTTATAGTCCCCTCGATTGCAAGGATAAGGAGTACGCACCATGCCAAAGAAGGGTGAGAGTCGCAAATACCCCCGTTATGAAGTTAATGCTTATGTCGATTATACAGGTAGTGAAGTGCTTTTGTACCACAAAGTGCAAAACATCAGCCTGGGAGGTATCTGTATCCAGTCACCTACCGTGGAAGATCTCGGCACTTTAGTTGATTTGGTGATTAATTTTCCGGATCTGGATACATCCATCGCGGTCAAAGGAGAGGTAGTCTGGACAAACAGAGAACCTCCACAGGATATGGGTATTCGTTACCTGGGGCTCGATGATCGCCGGCTTGAGACTTTACGCAAATATATCCAGACGATAGGAAAATAGGCAGTGGTTCTTCTTTTCTTTTTTTGAGCGACTCGACCCATTTCTTCTCTTCGAAAAGCTTTCTGCCCAGATTTTTACTGTCCATAATCGATATTGTAGGAGATTATTTCATGAAAGACACAAACAACGAATCCCAAAATGACGCTTTACAGGAACCAAAAAACACAGAAGAGAGTTCGGAACCTAAGATGTCAACGTCGATGCTTGTTCCCAAAAGGTGTTTTTTCACAAAGGGGAAAGGCGTCCATAAAGAAAAGCTGAACTCTTTTGAGTTGGCCTTGAGAGACGCCGGCATAGCCCATCTTAATTTGGTTAAGGTTTCCAGTATTCTACCTCCGGGTTGCAAGATGATCCCCAGGGCAAAAGGGCT
>JAABSF010000690.1 GCA_011390535.1 Deltaproteobacteria bacterium
GATCAAGTCAGCGAAAAACCTCCCCGGAACAATCAACAAACTCAGAAGAGGATCCATTAACCGACAAAGAACTGTAAGGTCCCTAACGAGCACGCTACTTATATCCTCCCTATATAGAAAAACCATCCAAGACGCCCCCTCCACACTTTTTCTTTTTTTTTTCACCTCAATCTCGGCGGCGCACTTCCCTCTCCTGAAACAGCTGCTTTTCAGAGTGGAAGTTGCAGGGATCCATTGTCACCTCAAGGGTGTCCGGATTCTGTGTGCCCGTACAGTCGGGCATGTCGGGTGTAGACTGGTGACATTCAGAAGGAACCCCATCCATGGTGTAGTCTATGCAAATCGGCAAAGGTTCGGATACGCCGATGTTTCCGAGACGATCCACCGCCCTGACCGCAGCACAAGTCCATCCTTCGCCGATACCGTTAGCCAGCGCGTCGAACTGATTCCCCACGCATAACAAAGGATCGCTTCCATCAACCGGGGCTAGAGTGTAAATTGCCGGTTCTTGCGGATCAGTAGTGTAATGAACGGCTATGATCATAGGAGTCACCGAACAGAGGTCGGGAGGCACCTCACTCTCCATACCGGAGAGATCACACGCAGGAGGCAGATCTGCATCAGGCTCAAAAGTAAAATCAGCCTTCCCTGATGGAGAAATGGGTGTGAGATTAAGAACCAGTACTTCATCACTCTCCGTGGGAGTAGTAGTCGGTATAAGATCCGGATTCATCTCATCACAATACCCATCTCCATTCGTATCCACTACCAAGGGAAAGGCCTGCGTGTCCTGAAGTATGTATAGCTTCACCGATGAATAGTTTACAAGAGCGGCGCGCTGTTGGACGAGCCCAAAAGCATTGTTCCCTTTGTCTTCAACTCTGGCCCTAAGCCAAAATATTTGGGGCACGGTTTCTCCTTTATTCACCGCGTCCTCTCCAACGGGATCAAACTCCCAAGAACACTCCCAATCCTTTGTTGAGTTCTTTACAGCCATCCTGAAGTCTTCGGGAGGATCCAATGATACAATTGGAGACTGATTGTCCAGGGCCAAGAGGAACCCCACCTCATTTTCATTTCCAAGAGAATCAGCGGCCCTCACACTCAGTGAGGGGAAAACAAAAGTATCGGGAAAAACACGGGTGTCGAATGAACCCGTATAAAAACCGCCGGAAGGCAGAAGTTCAATGGTCCGGGAAACTTGATCCCCAGCCAAAACCGCCACAACAGAGCTGGACAGAACGTCAGCCGGATCACTTACAGCGACCTCGATCTGCATTATCCCTCCAACTATCTCTCCAGGTAATGGAGTCACGACTTCGATGAGCGGCCCCTCTCTATCAATGACAAAAACCACTGAAGATGAGGCCTTTGTACCATTTGTATTCACCGCCTCAACCTGAATCATCTGAGACCCTCTCAGCGGAGGGCTGAAAATGCTGTCATCAAAAACAATATCGTAGTCATATGTTATCCAAGTCGGGGGATTATTCTCCCCATCTTGGTCTGACTTTTCTATGGGTAGGTCCGTGTTTCCGACAACCACCGTTACGGAATCTTCAACAACACCGTCTTCATCACGCACTTCCAGGCTGAGTTGGGCCGAGTTCAGATATCTTCCTGAATCCTGAGGTGACAAAAAGGTTATCGTAGGTCCGAGATCCTTTATAAACTGCAACTCCGCCGAGCTGGTCTTCCCATCCAGATCCGATGCCGTCACAACCAACGTATGAGAACCATTTCCAAGAGCTGAAATATTCACTATCCCTTTATAAATGTCATCTCCACCCCCTTGTCGCCCTAACGGATGATTATCTTCAGTGGTCACATATGCAAACACAGAGTTAGGATCTATGCCCGAGTTTACTCTGACTATTCGAGCTTCAACGGTCATCTGGTTTCCTGCCTTTATTTCATCCACCTCAGGCTTCAAAATGGTTATCTGGGGCCCGTCGGGATCATTAATTCGATCAGGCAATACCATGGCGTCAGGGACAGCGGCGTCTGTTTCGGTGGCGTCCACCCGAGGGAGAGCATCCCCCGTAGGCAGCTCTTTATATTCATCATCGGAGCACGCCAGAGGGATCAAGCCCCATAACGCCACAACACCTGCGATGAATAACATCTGGGATATTTTATATTTTTTTGCCATCTTAAATCCTTATCAAAGAAAATCCTTTTTTTCTTACCAACTCACATGCTGTTTTTCGGTTCTCCGTAGCCCCTTAACTTCC
>JAABSF010000691.1 GCA_011390535.1 Deltaproteobacteria bacterium
TGTTCCGGTGTCTACAAAGGTTACATTTGCGTCCAATGGGAGCATCCGTGGTATGTGAGTATGCCCGAAAACAACTATCGCGACGTCTAGTATTTCGGATATGGAAGTGGCGTTGGCCGGCATATCACGCTCAACCGTGAGCACTGTCTCGCCTTTGAGGATGGATTCGTAGATAAAGAAGAGAAGGGGAAAACCAGTGAGAGGGACCATCAGTTTTATCCACAATGGGATAGGAACCAATGCCAAAGCGATTGTACCTGCCACCATCAGCAAGCTGAGCATCAGGCGGTCTATCCAAAACTCTCGGATAATCTTAAAAAAAGTGTTTGTTATGGGAGGACGTCCAAGCTTGTGTAAGCGCTCAACCGTGACTCGCGAGAGCCCGTAACGGTCGGCTTGTTTTTCTATCAGCTCGTCATAGTTCGGCGGGCGTCTGATTCTTTTGCTCTTTGTTCTAAACAACTGCCGCATGACCACAAGACTACCCACAAGCCAGCTCATTGCCAGGCTGCGTCGCGAGAAAGCATAATAGCGAAGCCAATGAGTTATGTAGGCGAATATGTTCAAGATGTAGTCGGTGGCATGTGGGTTAAAATATCCCATACGGCTCATTAAGTAGCGGTTTGAGATGTTCCCCATAGGCAATGCTAATTCTTTTCCTTTTCTTCCGGTGATAGTCGGCTCTAAAACGTGCCGAAAGGAAGTATAGAAGTCGTATTGCTGGCCATGCTCGACGTAAATTTCACCTTTTTTATAAAAAAACCAAGGTTCAAATGTGATGCTTTCGGGTTGGATTGGAATTTGATTTTTAATGGCACGTTTTCTCAACGCCTCAAGGAAAGCCTCTTTTACTTCATCGAAGTGCAGCTCACGATCATGGTTTCCCATGATGTATTTGATTTTCCCATTGTGTTTTAAAAAATTCAACAGAGCATCCAGAAACACATCGTGATCTTTTAAAATTCTTTTCAACTTCCAGACCGACTTTTCAGCTGTCGGCTTCAACCCCCACGTGCGCTCAAAAGCCGAAACACTGAAAGGCATAGGCTCTTTAGTGGGAGATATCAAATCAAAGTCAAGCACATCACCATTTAATATCAGGACCAACTCGTCTTCATCACCTGAGTCTTGGATAAAATCGTCAATAAGAGCTTTCAATTCCAGGTCCGGCAGGAAAGTTTTACCTTTGTAGTATTTCCACCCATCGGAGTGATCTTCAACATCAGCTAAATGAAGGTCGGATATGATTAGATATCGCCGCGCCAAATCGTCTACCTTTCCTTTCTGATTCACTCAGTGCCTCTTAAAGAAGCGAAGATCCTATTGAGAGCCTTTATAGAACTCTTCAGAGAACTTACAACAAAAGAAAAAACGGTAATTCTGATCAGCAGTGACGGTCAATTCATACACATCGGATATTTGAGATTAGTATCGAACTCTATAAACACAAAAGGCCCCGAATAAATTTCTTCTGGAGGATAAAGGGCTAAGGGAATATAATTGGTTTTTTCAAGGTCGGAATTGCCTCACAGGCATTTTGCATATTTCAGTGTAGAATAAAGAGGGCGATAATCGACTTTAAGATGGTTTTGATAGGTTTAAAAGGAACAGTGCCCATGAAAAGTTTTTGGCATGAAAAGGTGTGCTCTTTTGGTTTTGTTGTGTTTATTTGCTTTTTCTTAATACATCTTGCGACCTTGGGATGTGAGGCAGGATCCGGACAGGAGAGTCCTATCTGCGGTGACGGAGTAACCGAAGGAGACGAGGTCTGCGATGGAGAAGATCTGGACGGTGAGACGTGTGAAAGCCTTGGGTTGTTTGATGGAACTCTTTCATGCCGAGCGGATTGCTCGGGTTATGATGTGAGCCAATGCATACACGAACCGGAGTGTGGAAACAACATAGTTGAAGAGTGGGAGGCATGTGACGGGTCTGATCTGAATGGCGAGACTTGTGAGAGTCTTGGACTCATAGGAGGCACTCTTTTGTGCCGAGCGGATTGCTCTGGATACAACGTTGTCGAGTGTATCGGAGAACCGGAGTGTGGAAACAAAATCGCTGAAGAGGGGGAAGAATGTGATGGGTATGACTTGAGGGGCGAGACTTGTAGGAGCCGACAGTTCGTGGGAGGAGAGCTCAGTTGTGGCTCGGATTGTACTTTGGATACATCTCAGTGTTGGAAGTGGCAGGGGATTTCCAGCGGTCGCAATCATACTTGTGGAATAAAAAGCGAT
>JAABSF010000692.1 GCA_011390535.1 Deltaproteobacteria bacterium
TCTTTTTCACAGCACGGTATATTCGGTCAGCTTGGGCCGGGAACAACTTCATGTAGTGGACGGGGCCCTCCAGAAAGAGTCTCACCGGACGCTGTCGCCATGCGGTGGGTTCCACTGTTTGCAGCTCGCTCTGCTCACTCTCTGAGCTTTTATCCCAGCTCGACACTTCGTTTATGAAGTAGGTATAGGGTACACCTTTGGATGACATGACATGTTCTAATTGACCTTCCTTTCCGACCTCAAAAATACGAGAAAGGTTTTTATCGCAGAGATTCAGAAACTGAAGGAGCTCTTTGGCACCGACATTCACCTCTACCCCATCTACCCCTAGCCGTGTCATCTCACGGTATTCCTCTTTTGCGCTGTTCGCTTTATCCCAATAGGTCAGCTTGGATTTCTCTGAACTTGAGTTCAAAAGGCTCTCCAACAGAGGGGACAACTTCAGGATAAAATCGTTCAACTCTTTGTAGATTGAAATGGAGCCCACTGTAGTCTCGGAGCAACCTTTTCTACCTTTGGTGGTTTTGTTGGATGCTGTAACTCCCGCTTCTGTTCCCGCTTCCATTTTTTTCGTTCGCTCTGCATTTTCCTCCCCGGAGAGCTTCTCAAGAGCGTCTTTCAAACACCTTACACATCTTAACAGCTCCAGTGTTTCATTTGTGGAAGAGCCGAACAGGGAAGGGAGGCCGTTTAAAGAATCATTCCAACCCGTCTTGTCAGCCTCCATCTCCAGCCCTCGGCCAAAGGGATCCAGGGTAGCGATTCTGTTTGCTATTATTACCAGGAATTTGACGAACAGATTTGTCTTGTATAATTCGCCTAGGTTCTTTTTGCCTTTGATTCTCACTTTGTAAGGGTACTCACTCCGGAGACTGATCATCTGCTCTTTTTCAGGATCTCGTTTTACGGCTCCGTATCTTCTAACTACTTCATCTTCCCGCAGCAAGGTCTTCCGGGAGCGGGGGAGGACTATGTCCGGGTTGTCGAAGAATGTGTAATCATGTCTCCCGAAAAAAACGTGGTGCAGCCTGTCCGGGTAGATTGCGAGATAAAGATCCAATAGGTCGAGATTGTAAGTCCAGTGGTCAACCCAGAACCCTTCGTGTAAATCACCCACCTCACAAAGCACTGAGCGTTCCAGGAGCTCCGAGAGCAAATCTTCGCGGAAAAAGAGTTCTTTGTGTTTTTGTTTTAAAACTATTTTTCGGCAGAGCTTCTCCAGTTCTAAGATGAGCTCTCCTGGATAGTAACCCGAGGTAAGCTCATCTAAAATCTGTTCACGTGCAGAGGCGGAAATAATGAGCTGAGTATCCACACCATGAGCCTCACCATGAGCCTCGAAATTTTTTCCCGGTTTTTTTGTTTTTTCGGTTATTTTTATGGGGTTCTTCCCATCCTCGACCAGTTTCTTGCCGGCTTTTACATTCTTTTTACCGTCTTTCACTGACTCTTGTGTGGTCACTATTTTTTCACCAAAGCGTTTTATGATGGTGGTGAGGAATTTATCAAGCCACGGTGAGGCAGCTTCGGGTTGTTGGAACTTGAATTTCAGAGAACCCACTTCCAAGGGGTTGTAGCCATCGAGTTGGATTAGATTCATAAAAAGAAAGAGGTTGTCATCTTCGACTTCCGGGAAAAACCAGGTGTCACACCTTCTATTTTGAAGAATGCTCCGGTAGTGACCGGTTCCTTGAGAGAGATAGGATGGCTGGAGAACAAACCAATGATAGTCTCTCTCCAAGTCGCCGTTTTGTCGAGAGTAAAGGTAATAAGAGGTTTTTCCGGAGGCGGTCTCCAATGCATTGGGCAGTCCGCCTCTCAAAACGTTGTCCAGGAAATTTCTGCCGCTGTATGCATCTAACTCCGGGCTATCGGAAGCTGTAAAACAATAGTTTTCTATCTCTTCTATAATTGTTCGGTTCTCTTCTCTTTTACTTTTAAGAAAGCGCTTTTTACTGACTGCTTTGGTAATTTCAGAGATGTCTTCATCGTGTTTTACATAACCCAGCAACGACACCAGGGTAACATCCTCCCCTCCTTTCAGGTTCCCGGATGTGGCACCGAACCCACAGGGAGTCTTACACGTGGCTATTTGTTTTTGTCCTAAAACTCCCTCAAGACCTTTGTTTTCGAACACCCACGGACGCTCGTAATTTGAGGATTCTCCGAATACTGCATCGGGGTCCGTGATTAACCC
>JAABSF010000693.1 GCA_011390535.1 Deltaproteobacteria bacterium
GGTCGAGGGTATCTTCATCTTCCACGTCCTCGTCTGCTTCATCGTCGGTAGACTCATCAGATTCTTCTTTGGTGTCCTCATCCGTATCTATCTCATCATCTGCGTCGATTTCGTCATCTTCGCTGTTTTTCAGGCGGACTGCCTTGGGGATTTTTGACTCCGGCAGAACCAGTTCGGTGATTTTGGCGATTTCTTCCTGAAGATCGGGATCTTGCCGGCAGATATCACAACTCTCTGCATGTTCTTCAATGAACGATATCATCCGGGCCGGAGCCATGGTTTCATCACGAACGTGGAGATACCACGACTTAATCATTTTAACGAGTCTTTGGCACTGCATGTGTTTGTTTTCAGTTGGTTTTTTGATGAGCACCAGATGATTTTTATCTTGTTTTTTCAAGAAAAAATTTCGTAAAGGCACTTATCCCGCTTGCCGGGAGGTTAGTAAGAATGAAAGGGCGCAGGGCACAATAAGTATGTGCTTGCACCAATAAAAGAGCATAGTATAATAAATAGTTGTTTTCAAGGTCAACACTTATTAGTATAATCAGCTTTCTTTTTGCAGTATTACCCCTCGTGGGGTGTATTAGCAGGGAAGTGGATAGGGCACTGGTGGCTCTCCCGGACTTCAAATCCGGTGTAGCGGGTTAATAGCTCGTTAGGTGGGTTCGATTCCCATGCACTTCCGCCAATAGGTTTTCCGTTGATTTCATTGCATAATCCACTCTTTTTTCTCCTTTTGTGAATGTTCCGGCTGGCTAATGGTGCCTGGGGCCTTTCAAAAGCAACCCCCCTGACGTACATCGATCGCGTAGCAGCCGGCCCAGGACGAGAACGATTTCTCTCGACCAAGGAGGCCAGGATCATACTCGAAGAAGCCAAAAATACCAAGAACATTAAATTCTATCCCTTCGTCCTTCTTCTGATGCATTCTGGGATGAGAACCGGAGAGGCTGCAAGGATTACAACCTCTACCGTCGACATCGAAAACCGCCTTATCACTCTCTGGCAGACAAAATCAAAAAAACCAAGATCTATACCCTTGACTGTTGAGGTTGCCGAGGCTCTAAAAAAAATCGAGCCAGAGGTTGATGGTTACATTTTTCTGAAACCAAATCACCGTCTATCCAAACAAACTATGCTCCGACCAGGGTGTATATTTCAAGATTGTTGGCGACGAATGTGGACCCGGCTGCACCGCAAAGCCGCAGATCAGAAAAATCACCCAGGTTTTCCGGTTATCCCCCACATTTCCTATCTTGGACAAGAGGGGATTCATGAATAATAAATTTGTCCTACATAGCTTCCGCATCTTCTTAACGATCACAAGTTGAAAGCCGTTGATCGGATCAATTTTTTGGGGGTTAAAGTAAACGCCATATCAGTAGCGATCCGCAATGAGAAATACATGGACCCGCAATAATGAAAAATCTGAATCCATATTAATTGAGAACAAGGTTCAAAGGCCATCTGGAAGAAGAACAGTAGTAACTATCGCCAGGGTTCTGTTGCACTTTTGAGAGGTGTTCTTTGGTAATCTATAATCGGTGACTGCTCCATTTTTGAGAAATTACCTGTAGGTAGGCATGCCACCCTCTCAGGAATGTAAAGCTCTGCTTCTGCAGATCAGATTAATACTGCCAGCAGCAAGCCAAATCTCTGTCGTTTTGGTCTGGTTACATTTTCATATTCTATATCTCTTTTTTCCAACCTGCTTCCATCGGGCAGGCTCAAGTAAGATTGCCCTTGCCTTCGGCTAGTATTTATGATTTTGTAATTTTACAGACTCAGGATTCACATATGGCGGATTTACATCACATAAGATTACGCCCATGCCGGACTCACACCAAATAAGGGGGATCGGGCTATTTTTTTTGTTTTCGAAGGTCAACCACTTTACCAACGTCAGTGCGGTCTCGAAAGATGGCTCTTCAAAAGCGCCTGCCCCTTATCTCTCAGTTGAACTAGACAAATTGATAAACAACATATGAAACTTAAACGTAAATTTAAGAGGGCATACTCTCATAAAGATGCTACTTTGTATGAACATGCACTTGATTTGTATTTAAATGAGGATAAGCCAGATGAAGCTCTCCGAATTTTATTCAAACTTGCAAACGCTCATTATATAAAGGCTTACGGCGAGATTGGCGTTATTTTATACAGGGAAATGCAAGATGTTGAAAAAGCTAAAGAATGGTTTGTTAAAGCCGAAAAAAAAGGGGC
>JAABSF010000694.1 GCA_011390535.1 Deltaproteobacteria bacterium
TTCCGTTTTTCGGTTTTTTTTCCGGTAACTTTTATGATGAGCTGCTCCTTTTGGAGTTGCCTTTGATAGCTGCCAGGGTTTTTCATTTGGCAGCGGCTTTCTCCTTGTTGGTTACCGCGCTGCTTTTTTTGGACACAAACCCGGGAAAGTTGCGGCTGCGTCTGTCTGCACGGAGAGGCTCAGGGCTCATTTGGGCGGTGGTTTTGTTTTGCTGGTTATTTACCGGGGGGATATATTTAAGTCGAGGAGCACTCGGGTTCAGCCTTGATGAAGATCATTTAGCCGAGAAGCTGGGTGGTCGGGTGGATACTCCAAATTTTGTAATCCACTACGATAAGGAGACCATTGATGGTGATGATGCTCGGAAGCTTGCCATGGATGCCGAATTCAGGCATTTCCAGCTCTTGAACTTTCTGGGAAAAGCGCCGGTGGGGCGGGTTAAGGTTTTTGTTTTCGGGAGCTCCTTGCAAAAAAAGCGGCTGATGGGCGCTCATCAGGTTGAAATGGCGAAGCCGTGGAGGCGGGAGGTTTATATCACCGCAGGGGGCTTTCCACATCCGGTGTTGAAACATGAACTCGTACATGTGTTCGCCGCCTCTTTTGGGGATCAGGTTTTTGGTGTAGCGGTCCGCTGGCTTCGGCTATGGTCGTTTTTGCCCTGGCCGGCATTCAACCCTGGTCTTATCGAGGGAGTGGCTGTAGCCGCCGACTGGTCGGGAGACGGGTTGACTCCTCATCAGCGTGTGCGCGCCATGATAGAGTTGGGTCTCAATCCTCCTCTTCAGGCTGTCATGGGGTTGTCATTTTTTTCCAGCGCTGCTGTCAGGAGTTACTCTATAGCCGGTTCATTCTGCCGTTTTCTCATCGATGTATACGGCGCAGAGAAATTTCGTGAGCTTTTTGGATCCGGAGGTGATTTTTACGGTGTTTACGGTAGGAGCTTGAAGTCACTTGGTAAGTCTTGGATCCGTTTTGTTCGCCGGGTGGATCTTTCGGAAGAAGAAAAAGACCTGGCCGAGAGGCGGCTGAGTCAGAGGTCTGTCTTTCAGCGAAAATGTATCCACAAAATCGCGTCTCTGCGCCACAAGGCCCAAAAGCTGCCTGCAAAAGAAGCGGTTAGAGTGTATGAAAAAATCTGTCGTTTGGATCCATTAAACTTCGGTAATTTATTTAGGAAATTGCTGTACGAATACCACGCGGGGTTATACCCGGACTCATGGGAAACCGCCGGAGAGTTGTTGGCGCACGAGGGGTTACCCAAGGCATTGAAGGCCCCGGCTTACCGGGTGCTTGGAAATATCGAGTGGCGGAGAGGAGATCTCGAGAAGGCCGGCAAGCTTTTTGATAAAGCGTTGAGTTTTCCCGTGAGCCGTTCCATGCGGCGGGATCTCATAGCTAGAAAACATGCCGTGGAAGATGGGCGATTCGAACCCGTTCTGCGCGGACTGTTGTTACGCGGGCGGTACGCAGCTTTTTATAGTTTAAACCAGATAATAAACCAATATCCGGATTGGGGGTTGGGGCATTATTTAAGAGGTTCCATTGCTATACAGAGAGGTCACCACGGTGTTGGTGCGGATTCCTTGCGCCGTGCTTTAGGGCTGGAACTCCCCCATGAGCTATTCAAGCTGGAGGCCCACAGACGCCTTGGAAAAGCATTGTTTTTGGATGGGCAATACAGGGAAGCGCGAGCTGTATTTTTCAGGTTGGATAAGGATAAATACCGGGAATCAATTCGTGTCTCCGCCCGTGATTGGATGGAGCGATGTAGTTGGATGGATGCTCAGAAACTGAGAGACAAAGTCTTTGTACGTTGATTAAGCCCTAAGGTGCCGAACGCGGTGAGCCTGTAAGATAACGGACGGTCATCACAACCCCTTGAGATGCTGCGGCACCGTGTCGCGGCGGTTTTCCGGCAGAAAATCTTCTGGAAGGCTGGTCAGCAGCTTAAAAGAACATGGGGCCATCGATTAACAAAGCGGAAATGGAGATAGTCTTCCGAGTTGATGATCTGGACGAGCTTGTCCGAGCGCCTCACCCCATCATAGCCATGGATGTCTGTTCGTACAGCTCGCTGCACTTCTTCTTGAGATCATCATTGACCTCCAAGAGCGATGATCAGAGTGAGTGAGATGGCCGAAAGCAGGGTGCTGACGACTATGATGTGTCCGGCCAGCTCGCGGTCGCTGTCGAAGATATCGGCCAGCACATAGCTGGCGACGG
>JAABSF010000695.1 GCA_011390535.1 Deltaproteobacteria bacterium
CCTTGAATTTCATCACCCCTTGCGTACCGATCCGAGCCCACTCTTTTGAGTGAATACTCATCCCTTCCGTTCGAGTCAGGGATGGATAAGTTTTTCTCTTAAGCACTTTAAAGGCTGTGGCAATCCGAAGATTATTTACAACTATCTCATGCACCAGCTTTCCCAGGGCCTTATCTTTTCCATATGCTAAAGGCACTGAGATACGATATGGAGACCTCCCTTCAGCAGAAACCGTAATCTCGAAAAGATCCTCTCCTTCTTCCCCCCCTTTTTGAGCGTATGCTCTGGGCAAGCCAAAAATCAACGCCGTAATCCCCACAATCATGAAACCAAACACATTTCTTCCGCCAAAATTGCTCATTTTATTATTCTTCTCTCTTGTCTCTTTGCTCAGGGCTGGCTCAAAAACAATTTCCGGATTCGGACGCCGATTCATCTAGTCCTGCGATCTTACTGCGATCTTATTCTTGAGTCAGCCCTCAAAACCAAACTTCATCTACCTTTCATTCTAACCAAGAACGAGCGAGTCTTCAAAAAAGTCCCGGTCTTCATATCAAACATCACGCATTTCGGGGGGGCATCCAATGTTCCCAGGTTTTTTATAAAATCTTCCGCCGCATTATCAAACCTTGGATTACCAGAACTTGAAGTTGTTTTCCCTGAAACAATCTTTCCAGAAGAATCAAAAGTAACTCTCACCCCAGTCACCAGATTCTCCGCCAAATGGGCCGAAACAAAAGAGGGTCGTTTGAATCCACTCACTGCAGCTTGAACTTTCCCTCTGTAAGAATTCAGATCCGATTTAAACGTCAAAGCGCAAGGGTCTGTAATCCCATCATTTTTGTCTCCTCCTGCACCTTTCGCCGCCCCTTCTTCAAGGTTTTGTTCTCCTGTCCCCATCATGCCTCGATTTGTCACATCACTGGGCTCATCCAGTTCATCTTCCGCCAGTTTCTCTATGGCAGCCAGGCTCTCTATCTTAGTCTCTGGGTCAATGCGCGGGCGGGGCTCCGGTCTGTGTCTCTTTCGAAATCTCTCGGAGACATCTCTTGTATTTTCAACCTCGCGCGGAGGGGGTGTTTGAGGCCCTTTCTTGACTTTGGACGGATCTTCAACCTTCCCCTTATCCGTTCCAGCTTTTATTGGCACCTCAACCAAATGAGCCGTCACGTGATCTCTCTTGGGCACCTTATCAAGACGCTCTTTCCCGCGAGCAAAAACCAACAAAGCTACAAACGCAACATGAGCAAACAGCGTCACTGCGAATCCCACAATACGCCCGGCCCTGTCATCTTTCCTGCCCGGAGAAACCTCTCCCATCATCACAATATCGCTCCTTCACACATGCTCTTCTCCGCATTATCCATCAAATCTGCATACTCTGCAGAAACAGCATTTGCCGCTTCATGGAGCCTGCTGTATATCACCAAAGACTCCCCAAAGAGGCAATCTAAAATATGGGCTCAAACCTCTGCTTCGTTAATCCTTCAAGGGATGGGTTATCAAACCCATCCTTGAAATACCGGCTCTTTGAACCGCCGCCATCACCTTTATGACCAAATCATAACGCAAACCTTTGTCGGCGTGGATATAAACCTCTCTTTCTCTTAAAGCCCTGGGATGCTTTTTCACCTCTTCTTCCAATAACTCCAAAGTAACTTTTTTCTCATCAAAATATATTGAACCCTTTTCATCCACGGTCACAGTCAGCTTGTCTTCATCACTCGGCAAAGCTTTCGCCTCGGCATCCGGCAGCTCTACATCCACTCCTTGCTTTGCCAAAGGCGCCGTCACCATAAAAATGACCAAAACCACCAACATCACATCCACCATGGGAGTAATGTTGATCTGGGCTAAAACTGTTCCTCTTGGTTTTCTTCCTCGAGCCATCTTCCGGACTCCAATTAATCACCACAGCCCTAAGGCTCACGCAAAAATCCTTTGCGTAGTCGGACTGGAATAACCTTATCTTTGCGCTTGCAGTATTTGGTTTCCAACATCGATCTCATTAGACGATTTTATACACCGTCTTAGTCACTTGTTTCTTGTTTAGTCACGAAATCGATCTTTTTAAGAACATGAACTCTACTTCACTTCTTATCAACCATCATTTAATTAAAACCATCATTTCAAATCCCTTCGGTAATCCAACAAAGATACCAATGGGCCTATTTCAACACATGCCGTTTTACGATATTCAACAACTCAGAAGAAAAAGTCTC
>JAABSF010000696.1 GCA_011390535.1 Deltaproteobacteria bacterium
AACCTGAAGAGATTAAGCCGGTGCTTCAGAAGGTGGCCACCAAGGCCAAGGCAGGGACGCCCTACAAAGCAATCAGGGTACGCGCGTGGCCACGCAACTTGCGGCGTTACGGTGGGATCATGGGTTATTATGTTTTTTCGATAGATGGAGGCGGCTGGGAGAGAGAGAGAGTCGGTTATCGACAGATGAAGATCGCCCTCAACACGGCGGAGGATGCTCGTCCGCCGACACAACATGAGTATTCTCTCCTCTTACGGATGGAAGAGATTCATGAAAAGCTCTTAAAAGAAGATAAGAGAAAACGCCGTATGGCGGAGAAAGCACCTGAAAAATTCCGCTTGTTGGTCATGGAGAAGGTAGCGGCAGAGTCCGGATTAACCACCGCTTCGGTGGAGGCTATTGCGAAAAGAGCCGGCAAATACTATTTCCAGGTAATTGAATAGTTAAAGAGTTGAAGAGTTGAAGAGTTGAACGGTTGAAGGCTTGAAGACTTGAATGGTTGAAGACTCGAATACTCGAACTGCGTTTCTTTGTTTTGAGGTCTTTCACTTTTCTGAAAGCACACGATTTTTGTAAACAGACTTTTCTAAGAGCAAGAGAGTTCCGCTAGCAAACTGTTGTAAGAGCAAGAAGAGCAAGCAGGTTATGCAAACAAAATTTTCGGAGAGAGGAATTTCAGTATGTCCATCTTTTTCAGGGATGAAAAAAAAATAAAAGAAATGTTGGATGATTATTTCAAGCGGGTGGATAAATGCATGAATCAGTTTCGTACTGATATGTTGCGTCTCATCGAAGATGGTCCATCCAGTGAGCGGGTGGAGTGCGGCGAAATCCACTCGCTTGAATCCAGTGCGGACGATCTGAGGCGTGACATTGAAATGAATTTGTATGGAAAGGCGCTTCT
>JAABSF010000697.1 GCA_011390535.1 Deltaproteobacteria bacterium
GCTTCTTCCCGAGTCCCGAGGAGATTTATTGGGGCTCTTGGAAACATTTGACACAGTGCCGAATTCAGCCGAGACAGTGGTGGCCATAATTGAAACAGAACAAATCAAGATTCCGGACCAGTTCAAGAAGGAGTTCCGGGATCTCGTTGAATGCAATTTCGAGGCTTATCTGCTCCTCAAAAAGACTGCCGATGTACTCCTGAAGACACCTAAAGAGACCCTTGCTTATGTTAAGGAAGTGGACATAAAAGAAAGCGACTCGGATCATATGGAACAGGATTTGATCAGGAACATTTTTAGCAGCGATATGGAAAAAGCCGACAAGATTTTGTTGAAAGATGTTGTGGTTGCCATCGGTAATGTCTCTGATCGTTCAGAAAACGCGGGTGACCGAATGGCGATTATTGCGATCAAAAGACGGATTTGAAATCCGGATCGCCACAGTTTTCTCTTATTGAGCAGTTTTCTCTTACTGAAAAGCTTGTTGATTCCTAATCAAAAGTGCCCGGTTTCTTCTTTTGTGTTTTGTGTTCCGGGTCCATAACAAAAAAAGGCATTGTTCCTCGAGATGTGGCAACTATCATCAGGTGTATTTCTAGGCTGGTCGCTTGGAGCCAACGACGCAGCCAATATTTTCGGTCCTGCCGTGACATCCAGGATGATTCGCTTTTGGAAAGCTGCGGTCCTCTGTTCGGTTTTTGTCATAATCGGCGCTGTTTGGCAGGGGGCGAGAGGAATGCACACCTACCAGTCGTTGACAGGCGTGGGCAATTTAACCATTGCGTTCGTTATCTCAATGGCTGCGGCCATGACCGTGACACTAATGACCTATTGGGCGCTGCCTGTGTCAACAAGTCAATCTGTCGTGGGCGCATTCCTGCTCGTTGGATTGGCCACCGACTCTCTCCAAACCGGGCCCCTGGTGAAGGTGCTGATTTGTTGGGTGGCCACTCCCATTGGTGCGATGATCGCTTCTGGGTCCTTGTTTATTATTGTCGGAAAGTTCATGAATGTGCTCGACTTGAACCTGTTTCAATATGACCGCAACTTAAAAATAGCGCTGGTGGTATCGGGTTCATATGGGGCCTATGCCCTGGGGGCGAACAATGTAGCAAACGTAACAGGCGCTTTTGTAGGTGAAGGGATGCTCACGGCTTTTTGGGCGAGCGTGATAGGAGCAGGTGCAATTGCCCTTGGTGTTTTGACTTTCAGCAAGAACGTAATGATGACCGTCGGGAAGGGGTTGGTGAAACTTGACGCGTTCAGCGCCTTTATAGTCGTAACCGCGGAGGCTCTCACGGT
>JAABSF010000698.1 GCA_011390535.1 Deltaproteobacteria bacterium
AAACTCTCCGCCGTCATCAATTCTTGAGTCAGCCCTAATGTGCAAAGATTCAAAGGTCGAGTTCTCCGCCATGGCTGTTCTTAATTTGCCCATCACCTCAGGTCGAAGAGCTTTCGGAAACAGCTCTTCCACATTCATATGCTGGAGACGATCCTTGCTGTATCCGTACCGTCTCACAGCGACATGGTTGGCGTCTTGGATTTTGCCGGAGTCACTGAGAATAAACAGCGCATCAGCGCTTGAATTAAAGACATGCCGAAAACGCGCCTCGCTTTTTACTGAGCCGGACTCAGCGATTTGTCTCCTGCGCAGCTCCCTGTAAAGGAGCACAAAGATCACCACGCTGCACGTCGCCACGAATAACAAACCTTTAAATGTCTGCAAACGAGACAACTCTAAAGGGTTGCCTGCCAACCAATCAGCAACGCAGTCGGACAAAAGTATCCAAGACACCGAAAAAACCAAATAAACGGCGACAACCCGAACAATGATCCCGATATCGCTCTTTTTATTCATAGGATCTCATAAAACCATCAATACCTTCAATGTTTTCAACTGTACATCAACCCTGCGAGTATGTATGTCCGGATCTCAACGAGATCCTGTTTAATTACTGATTAAACCAAAGTTAAGGGCTCTGGTGATTATCACCAAAACCTTGAGTTGCGCCGTCTCCATTTCCGAAGTTTATGAAAAAGCCCTTCGTGCGGATAATAGATATTTTAATGGTTTTTGTACAAAAATTTTTCCGGATCAAATACTTCTCAATTAAAACAGAAGATATGGACAAAACAATCATATTGCCGAAATGAAGGTTAATTGCTAAAACCCTACCAAAAGCCTGATCAGTCATAGAGCAACCCTGAGAAAGCCTCTTCGGACACATTCAGCAAAAATACAGGCTGGGAGATAACAAATAATGAGAAACACAAAAAAAAGGCGCGATCTGCACATGGGAGAACCAGGCATTTTTCAAAAAGTCATCCGTCCACGCCGGCTGGAGTCGGTGTTTCTTTTTGTCACTGCGAAATGCAACTCTAAATGTCGCACATGTTTTTATGCCAAAGAGACACACCCCGGCGAAGACCTCTCTTTTGAAGAAATCCGTCGGCTCTCTGAAACAGCACCTCAATTCGACAAGCTTTGGCTCTCGGGCGGCGAACCACTCCTTCGAGATGACCTTGTAGATATCGTCACTCTTTTTTACTCCAACAACGGAATACGAACAGTCAACTTCCCCACCAACGGCCTCTTGCCGGATCGAATGGAGACGGCGGTGACAGAGCTTACTGAAAAATGCCCGAAGCTTGCCATACATCTCAACTTTTCTCTGGATGGGTTGGGTGAAGGCCATGACAAGATCAGAGGTGTTAAAGGCGGATTCGCAAAAACAATTGAAACGATCAAGAGAGCCGAACAGTCTTTTTCGAAAAACCCGAATATTCATTTAAACGTAGCTTCCGTAGTCACAGCCGAAAACATCCATGAGCTTTATGATCTAGGGCTGTTTTTGCTAAAAAGCTTCAACCTGTCTACTCATGTTTTCGAGGCGGTAAGAGGCGAAAGCCGCGACCCGGAGTTAAAACGCGTCAACAACACCCAACTGGCTGCACTACATGAACAACTGCTGCCCTTGTATGAGGCCATGGCGGAACGACTTTTCGGCTTTTTACCTGTGGGAGCACGACATTTGGCGAAAGCGGCTTTTGTAGGAACTACTAGAGAGCTACAACGAATACAATGCGCAAACCTCCACTCACCGCACCCTTGGGGGATGGATTGCACAGCAGGGAAAACCACTCTGGTGATAGATCATGACGGCGGCTATCGATCATGTGAGCTTCGACCTCGATTGGGTAACCTCCGGGATCTGGATTTTAACTTGCAAGCTGCTCACCGAGGCGAAAAAATGAAACAAGAGATCAACGCTATTGGTGGAGGCAGCCGAGCGAATTGTTGGTGTACCCACACCTGCTTTACTTTCTCTTCCACAAAATTCAGCCCCCGTAAGATGTTTTATGATATCCCTCGCCGCTACATCGAGACTTTGTTAAAAAAGCACTCCAGGTTGGATCCAAACAGTGTTGATCTGGATGAGATTGTCAGTCGTTATAAACTGGAGGATTATTTCCAAAACAGATTGTCTTCAACCAAATCATAACACCTGAAGCACCGATAATAACCACAGCGAAAACAACCACAGCGAAAACAGATC
>JAABSF010000699.1 GCA_011390535.1 Deltaproteobacteria bacterium
TGGCGTTTCCGTTGGTGACTTTGACACCTGATTCGAAGATTGCTTCAAAAAGTTCTCACATCTTTCGCTATTTACCCGACAACGCTTTACGAGCTAAAGTTTTGGCAAAAGCCATGTCCAAGCGGTTGAAGCCGGGTTCACGAGTGGGTGTTATTGCTCCGTCTAATTCGGCCGGGAAACTGATGGTGCAGGTCTTCAAAGAGGAGTTGTCAAATTCAAAGTTAACCCTTTCCGCTGAATCTCTTTATACACCGGGGGCGACGCACTTTGCATCGCAAGCGGGTGAGATGAAAAAAGCTGGAGTAAAGGGAGTCTTCGTGGTGGCCCCGGCTCGCACTCTCAAGCTGATAGCACCTCAACTTGCTCTGGCGGGGCTTTGGTCGGGGACAATAAACTCGGAAGGTAATGGTCGGAGTAGATCGCGTAGAGACAAGCGTCGGACTATATTGCTGGGCGCGACCGCAGATGGGGTTGATTCAGCGATGTTGAAATCAACAAGCAGATATATTCAGGGCGCTCTTCTGTGTCCCGGCTTTTTCCCTCTGGTAGGTGACAAAAGATGGGGCGAGTTTTCACGTGATTTCAAAAGGGCTTACGGGACTACACCCAATATCATCTCCGCTTATGCTTATGAAGCTGCGGTAACTTTAAGGCGGGTGATGGAGGCTTATGAGCACAGGGGAGACGCTGCAAGGATTGGTGGTAAGCTGGCCGAACTCTCCACCTCCGGGCGTGGTAAAGTTTTTGATGATCAGGGAAATGTATCAGTAGCGCCGGGTGTTTTCGAAGTCCTGGGTGTCACTGTCAGGAGGGTGGATTGATAGAAGAAGGCGCCGAAATCGTCTATGGATCTCACCCTGTTGTTTCGGCATTAAGCAACAAGAAGAGACGGGTCCGAACCGTGTTTACGGCTTCGTCGCCGGATAAGAGGCTGAGAAAGCTCGTCGGAGATGCCGGCGCTGATTTGATTGTTCGCTCCAGAGGTTTTTTAGATAAAATTACGGGTTCGGCTTGTCATCAGGGATTGGTTGCGGTGATGGGGACTTTTAATTACGGCGATATGGATGATATGGGCGGGCTCATTGAGATCCTCTTATCAAAGGGAGAGGTTCCCTTATTTGTGCTCTTGGACTGCGTTCAAGATCCGCGCAATGTAGGAGCTATCATCAGATCGACTCTCGAGCTTGGAGGACACGCTGTTGTCCTGCCTGAGCGGAGATCGGCGGGCATTACCCCGGCTGCAGTCAAATCATCAGCGGGCGCCACGGAAGCTTTGCCCGTGTTTCGGGTATCCAACCTGAATCCGGCTATAGAGTATTTATCTCGTTACGGTTTGGTTTCCGTGGCAGCGGTGGAAGATGGGGTTCCACCTCAGGAAATCGATCTGAATGTTCCGACTGCTTTGATCCTGGGATCAGAAGGTAAAGGTGTTCGTCCATCGGTGCGCAAGCGTTGCCAATATCAAGTGACGATTCCCATTGCCGGGGTGATTGGCTCTTTGAATGTGTCGGTGGCCGGCGGAATTTTGCTGGCTGAGGTATCCCGACAGCGGCTCAAGCTTTAAGATTTTTTCTGTCTATTTCCAACATTGGATCAGTTTTTGTTTTTGCAGGTTGTTTTTTGTGAAGATATTGCAGGTTCATTAAAAAATGACCATGTTAATGTATTTTATGTTGCTTATAATATGTAAATAACTGTGGAATGCGTTGCAATCCACGTTTCCTTTGTTATCTTCTTTAATCATAGTTTGTTTGATTTTTTGAGCGTTTATTCGCTTGTCTTGTAGATGTCTTTTATGGAGGGAATTGAAATGAAGCTTTATTTGGGCGACAAAAAGCACCAGTGTGTGTTTTTTGCATGCATTTTAGGAGCAGCTTTGGTTTTGGGTTCGGGGTTGGGAGGATGTGGTGATGATGACGGTGGAGGTGATGATCCTGTCTGCGGGAATGGAATATGCGAAGAGGGCGAAAATCCCGACAATTGTTTTGATGACTGCGGTTGTGGCAACGACATATTGAATGATGGGGAAGATTGTGATGGGGAGAATCTGGGTGGGTTTACCTGCGGAGATATTGAAGGCTTTGAAGGGGGTACATTGGCTTGTACCGATACATGTACTTTCGACACTTCGGACTGTGAAGAGCCGGGGGAAGATGAATTCGGCGACGTAACAATTCTGCACACTACAGACCTTCATCATCACGCCAG
>JAABSF010000700.1 GCA_011390535.1 Deltaproteobacteria bacterium
TCTTAGGCAAGAGACAGGAGAGTTCTTGTTCAGGCTCTTTTTGTTTGTTCTTTATTTGTTTGCTCTCTGTTTGTTTAATCTCTACTTGTTTAATTTCTGGTTGTTCAATCGGTATTTGCGTATTCTCTTTATCTTTCATCTCTTTTTGATTCATCTCTTCGTCTTTTAGGCTACATGAATTGCAGTGCACACTAGGATCGCTCCATGAGAACCACACCGATCTCCATGACTATAAACACTTTCCTCTCGACAAAGCCTGTCGACAAGCTCTACACAGCTTTTCCGTGACCCACCCGGAAGCATATTCACAATTTCCCCTTGAGCATCTCTTTTACTGTAACCTTGCCGTAAATCCATAACGTCTTAAGCAAAGTGACCGGATCCATAGCGCTGAAAACCGAATCACCAACCCCCACCGGCAGCGCAGTAGGAATCAAACCCCTGCCGTATTCCAGCATCCAACCGTCTTCAGAGACCCCCCACGCCTTCACCTTTCCCTTGGGCAAATAGGCCAAATCCCCAGGCCTATAGATTTCCTTGTGAAACGGCCGGTCAATCATGGCCGTCCACATCTCCCCTGAGATCATGGCATCCCAAATCTCTATCTTGTAGCGTCCGGAAAACCCCTTGGTACCCAAAGGTGTCCCGAACAGGATTACATATTCGGTCAATGAAGCGTGGAGTATTTTTAACATGCCGGTACAAGAGCAGAAAAGCGAAAACACCCAATCCTGGTGGGGATGGATATGCCCCGGGTAAGCTTTGGCAAGCTCTCTCTCTAAGTACGCGACTACTTCATCCTTATTCATCCCTACGGCGCCGGCTGCTATCTGATGCAACTTTTCCGGTTCAAATATATATCTCATTAACTGTCTCCGATGTACTTGTCTCTGCAACTGTTTCCGATGTATTTGTCTCAGCAACTGTTTCCGATGTATTTGTCTCAGCAACTGTCACCAATGTACTTGTCTCAGCAACTATCACCAATGTACTTGTCTCAGCAACTGTCACCAATATACTTGTCTCAGCTATCTATCGAAGCGATATATCACAGCGCTCCATTACACCCAACAAAGAAAAGCCGAAAAAACAAGAGGATCAGTTTATTCGGAAATGATGAGTCACCGGAATCTGTGGCAACAGCTCCATCTCAGAAGTCTTATAACCCACCGTCCAATTATTGATCACTTTTGGATAACCGTTCTTGCCGACTATGTTTGAAATAATGCCGACATGACTTGGACCCGCGCGATTCATTGTATCCATAAAGACCACATCACCAGGCAAAAGTGCTTCGCGGTTATGATCACCGATTTTCCGGTTTATGAGCTTGAAATGAGCACTAAAATACTGCAGCAAGTTGTTAACACGGCGATGATCTATACTTCGGTCAGTCCCCTTCCCCACCTTCCAGATCCCTGGGTATCTTTTGCGGTGGCGCAGGCTGTCCAAATAAATTAACTTTTGCAAATCATAACCGGCATTTCTAAAGGCGCGAACTATCACATCCGAGCAGACTCCGATGTTCTTGGGTACATCCCCCATGGGATATTTCAGCTTGACATAACCTCCCTTGTAAGAGGCACCGTTTAAAACCAGCTTTTTTGCTCCAATCAAGATATCAAGAGAATCCGGGATTGAGTCTTTGTCACGATCATTGGGTGTATTGGAAGGTATGACTCGAACAGGAGTCTTCAACCCCACTACCTTGTATAACTCGACGATATCGTGATCGCGCATGGCAACGCAACCTGCCGTCCAGTCCTTTTTCACTCCACCTCCGTGGATACGAAGCGAAGAGCCTAACGCTGTATTTTGCGGCGGTGTCTTCTTTGACTTGATCGCAGACCGGACGGCCTGAAACTGTTTATTTGTTATCAGCCCACCACTAAGAGCACCACGCGCGTCTTCGGTGTTGGGATAAGAGAGCCGCAAAGAGCGCGCCCCGTACCTTGACGCCAAATTTTTGTGCAAGGCTTCACAGATATAGTAATCACCTTCAGGGGTTCGTCCGTCTCCTCTTTTTTTCTTATCCCCCTTAGGTGTAAACCCCAAGGCAATGGGGTAAGCTTTGATAGGCGTCTTTTTATAATACAAAATGAGCACTCTGCGAGCTTTGTCGACCAAAAGGCTGGTGCGTTTTTTCGCAACGTAGGGTGGAATCTCAACCCTAATCATGTCATCGAAACGACTGAAGACCCCTTT
>JAABSF010000075.1 GCA_011390535.1 Deltaproteobacteria bacterium
CGGCAAGAAAACCAGGGAGGTCGAATCGAAGACAACACCGAACAGAAGGCCGCAAAAACAAACCCATGGGGACCCTCGGGGAGATCCTCTGGGCACAGCTTTCAAATAAGGAAAAAGAAGAATGAAAAACATTCCGCTTTTTTGTCGGTTATGCGATCTTATTCTTGAGTCAGTCCTTAACTGACGGAACAACAGTCCAAAAATGAGGAATCCATGACAAAAACAGATTACGATTCCCCGATAGAGATAGAGGAAGATACCCAAAGAACATCAATCGAGATCCAGCCCTGGTTCCAAATACTGATTCGCCCAAGATTCACCATGAAATGGATACTTGGCAATGATACAAGTGGAGATGTGTTTATCCTCTGTTACCTCGAAGGCCTGGCCTATTATCTACTCAATGCGTCAACAACCGGATCGGGAGATAAACACAGCGTAATGGGGATCCTCTTGTGGGGACTGGCAAGCGCTTTTGTTTTTATGCTCATAAAAATATACATTGGGGGAGGTATCTTGTTTCTTACAGGTCGTTGGTTAAAAGGTGCCGAAGAAGTGGATGGGATCAGATCCGCGCTGGCCTGGTCTTCGATGCCCAACATCTGGGGCTTGTTATTATGGATCCCGGCCTTCGTTTTTTTGCAGGAAGAACTCTTCACTACCACCACTCCACGGCTTGCAACTTCGATGCCTCTGTTCATCGGTTACCTGGTTTTCCGCTTTTTGATCTTGATTGGAAACATCTACTCAATGATATTGCTGGTACCCACATTGGCTGAGGCTCAGGGCTTTTCAATTATGCGATCAATAGCTAACATCTTCCTGGCGTTTTTGTTGCTATTCACTCCTATAGCGGTTTTCTTTGGATATGTTCTTTTCAAAGCCTCACTTGCTCTGTAAATATCCATCTTCATGACAAAATTTTTATTTGCTGTGTTATAGAGAGCCGCAACGAATTTTTGCAGTATAGAAACCGACCCTAAAAAAAGAGAGTTTTAAAATGGAAAAACAAGAAAAAGCATTTCAGGACTATTATTCAGACTCCATGAGTCACTGTTACGGTTGTGGACGTCTAAACTCAGAAGGATTGCAAATAAAGAGTTATTGGGACGGCGAAGAATCCGTCTGCAGTTTCACCCCACGCCCACATCACATCGCCATACCAGGCTTTGTATATGGTGGGCTCATTGCCTCTCTCATAGACTGTCACGGCACAGGCACAGCAGCCGCTGCGGCTTATAAAAGAGAAGGTCGCCCCATGGGGTCGGAGCCTGAGCTGAGATTCGTGACAGCCTCGCTCTCGGTTGACTACCTCAGGCCCACGCCCCTCGGGACAAAACTGCTCTTGCGTGGAAAGATTGAAGAAAATAAGGAGCGCAAAGTGGTTGTAAACATAGAGCTGTTTGCAGAAGAGGAGCTATGTGCAAAAGGAAGAGTGGTGGCGGTACAAGCGCCGGATCACCTTGTGGCAATGATGAAATAATCCTTATCCCCCCACCACTACAACTCGAAATTTGATCAAGAACCCTTCCTGTAATCCAGAAGAATGCGAGAATCACCCACTGCATCCAACACCCGATGTTGACCAGGAGACGTCTGTATAGTCTGAACCTCTCCGTTCTCTTCTACTCTCACCGTAGCTTGCTCATCCGTTATCTCTATGAAATAGCGTACACCACGATTCTGGATATTGAATGACAGCCGCTTCCAATGATCCGGGAGATTTGGTTGCACCACGACTTCACTCTTTTCGAATGATACCCCGGCAAAGTTTCTGATTAATACGCCCAAAGTTCCTGCCATCACCCCGGCGTGAATCCCTTCCAGTGTTGTGCCCCCTTGAGTGTCGCTGATGTCGCTCTTCATTGCCTCCATGAACCACTTCCAAGTAAGCTCCCGAACTCCCATATCCTTTGCGATTGCAGCATGAACGACTTTGCTGAGAGTAGATCCATGG
>JAABSF010000076.1 GCA_011390535.1 Deltaproteobacteria bacterium
CGTAGTTTTTCTTAAGCAACTCAATGGAATCAACTACTTCATAACCAAGCCCTTCCAAAATGCTTTTAACTATTTGAGGAGACAACAAATAAAAGGTCATCAACACATCAGCTTGTTTGCTCACCTTATAATTGTCAGGATTATCTCCTTCCGCTTTCAAGATGCGATCCATACGATGAATATTGCCGTACTTGCGGCGATAGGCGTCCCAATCCAGCTCCTTCAAATCCATATAGCCTTCAAACTGAGAGATGATACCACCCTCAACCATGGGAACATACATCTTCTCTGAAATCTCACGCCACCGTTGAGTCTCTTCTTTCGCAAAGGAGATCTTTTCCGCCACTGGGCTTACAATGCTATCCGGCCATTCGTCTAAAAGCCTGACCGCCTCTTTCATGAGCCAGGCCACCATTATGTTTGTGTATGCGTTATCTCGGACCCCTTCCTCTTCGGAGCCGGGCAGCTTCTCATGATATTCATCCGGCCCCATAACACCTGCGATATGGTAACGCCCATCCACATCGCTCTTTTTTGAAATATCAGACCAGAAACGGGCCACCTCCAGCAACATCTCCAACCCGAAGTCTTTCAGAAACTCATCGTCTCCCGTCTGCTCCCAGTAGCTTACAATGTTGTAAAAAACAGCAATATTCACATGTCTCTGCCGGCGACTCAGATCGGGTCCCCAATCATCAGAGACTGGATTGTAGTGGACTATCTGCGTCTCCTCACTTCCATCGTCAGCTGTTTGCCAAGGGTACATCGCACCCTTGAAACCATTCTCTCTTGCATACTCGCGTGCTGCATCCAGCCGCCGGTAACGATATCGAAGAAGGGATTTTGTAATCTCCGGAAAGGTCCAGTTGTAAAAGGGAAAAATATATACCTCATCCCAAAAAACATGCCCGCGATAGGCCTCACCATGAAGCCCTCTAGCGGGCATTCCGGCATCCAACTCTTTGTTATGGGGAGAAGCAGTAACAAGCAAATGAAAAGCATGCAGCCGAGCCACACGCTGACAAAAACGATCTCCCAGGATTTGAACATCAGCTCTGTCCCAAAGACTACGCCACTCGGCTGCGCTCTCGTCCATCAGCCTTTGGAAAGCATAATCCCCGGCTACAAAGTCTTCTCCCGCCCTTTTTACATTTTTTAAAGCGGGATCTACAGTTGCAAAGACACCCACTACTTTATCCAGGGTCAGCGTCTTTCCCTCAACCGCATCCAACCTGTATATCCTGGCTGTTTCGAAATCTTTCGTCTCCACCTCTCCATTCACATCCAAGGCTTTACCTTCCAGACAAACACCTTCTTTCGAGCTTACCAATATATCAACCTTGGAAGTCTTCGTCCGGACATGAACAAATGTTCCGCCGGACAATTCTCCCGCTTCCACACCATCCAGATGCTTCGATGCAAGTTGACGGTACCTGTCCACACCCTCATTGATGACATTGCCGTCAATTGCAGAGCGCATTTTAATAACCCCGCTGAAATTAAGAGGAGTTACGGAAAACTGAAGCCCGGCAATATGACGCTCTTTCATGCTAACCATCCGCCGACTACACACCCGCAAAATCCTCCCGGCCCTATCCCTCACGACTATCGTCCGCTCCATCAAACCCTTCAACATATTCAGGCGGTGGCGATAGGAGAGCACCTCCATATCCAAGGGGCTGATGTATTCTCCTTCTCCGATAGCGAATTCGACGATGGTCCAGTTTGGTATATTGACGAAGTCGTTATTGTAAATCACTCGACCGTGCACTTCCGTGGGCAGCTTGTTATAAAGCCCGGCGACATAAGTGCCCGGATAATGATGTTGAGAAGCCCGCTCACCTTCTATGGAGCCCCTGGTCCCCATGTAGCCGTTCCCCACAACCGTGAGAGCTTCTCTCAACTTCTCTTCTTCCGGTCTGTAACTATGGTAGGTCAGAAACCAGGAATCATCTTCGACCCCTTCTTTGAACCAAGCTTCCAAATCAGCCACCGTGATCTCGCCAAGATCTGCAACAACCACATCAGCTCCATTTGCTAACAGCTCATCACCCGACATGTGGCGCGCCACACCCAGCACAAGACCGAAGTTACCGGCTCTTCCCGCCTGCACACCTGAAATGGCATCTTCCACCATCATACATTCGTTCGGCTCTAATCCTAAATTATCAGCAGCCTTCACGAAAATGTCGGGATCCGGCTTACCCTTCAACCCCAACTCTTCAGAGACCAGCCCACAAACACGGGTCTCGAACAGCTCTTCTAACCCTGTCTGCTCCAAGACCAACTTGGTATTTTTGCTGGATGAAGCAACTCCGACCTTATAACCAAGCTCTCTCAGCTCCTTCACCAACGCAACCGAAGTCTCGAAAACCTCCGCGCCGTTCTCTTCCAACTGCTTCTGGTAGGATACATTTTTACGGTTGCCCAACCCACAATAGGTAAGCTTATCAGGGGGATCTTCGGGGTCGCCGAAAGGCAAGCTCACCCCTCTTGACTCTAAAAACGATTTGACCCCTTGGTAGCGGGGTTTTCCATCAACAAACTCCAGATAATCATTCTCTGTAAACTCCTGGAAGGGCTCTCCTTTGTCTCTTGTCCACCCCTCAAGGAACTCATCGAACATGGCTTTCCACGCGCTGGAGTGCAAATGTGCCGACGCGGTTATCACTCCATCAAGGTCAAAAATCGCTCCTTTGAATCCACGATCACTCATAGCTAGCTCCTTTTTCGAGACAAATGGTCAAACATGAACAATAAAATATCGGGCTCAGGCACAATGAAGGCCTCCGCTCCGGTAGCCTTCACTCTTTCTATCAGATCAACGTCTTCTGTCACAAATACCGTCCAGGTGTCTGAGCATTTCGACATACTTGCTTCCACTAACTTCACATCCGATCCGGTGTCGCCACACACAAGATTCGGACCATTTTCGAAGTTCAACCCCAATTCGGCGTCTAAAAACAGCATCCCATCACCTTTGTGGAACTGTTTTGATCCCGACTCATCACCGCTGCCCTTGCGTAGCACAATCTCTATATCCAACCCGGTATCCGAGATGGAAAAATACGCGGAAGAAGGATCAATTTCCCTAACAATCTCTTCAACTCTTTTCATAAACGCCGATGATTCTTCTTCAGTCACCGCGTCGGTTATGTCCTGCCGAGCCAAGGTAGTCTCACCAAATTTGAACTGCAAACCGGAACCTATCAAGCCAAATTTTTCATTTCCCGGCTCCCGGATCAACCCCGCCAGACGTTTGTTTACATCATCAAGAAGCAACTGTCCTTTGGGATCCACTGGATAGGTTCTCCTGGCTCCATCCCTATCCACAAACTCCCGCGCCTTGGATGCCGCATAAACAAAAGTCCCTGGGGGCATCACGCTGAGGGTCACTATACCCGGATTCTGTAAAGGCGCTGAGGTGATAATCATAGAGTTATTGGTACAATTGCGGATAAAGCGTGTTAAAAACACCGCATTGTATGCTGACTGAATAGAGGAACGATACCTTCCACAGTAATTATTAACAGTGCCGTCCCTGTCGGTCACAAAACTGGTGAAATGCTTATCCGACAAGAAAGATACACCACGATCCACAAAATCCGCGAACCCGGGATGAATGCTCTCCGCGTAAGCTGCAAACTCATCTTCACCCTTTTCAAAAAAGAGGATGTCCTTCAAGAGTTCCCCAGTCTCATAACCAATGTCCACTGCAATGCCGCGTTCACCCTCCAGCATCAACACCCTCTTCCCTTCATCCGTAACAGGCACCGCCTCCAATGTCTCCAATACCTCACGCAAATAAGACACATCGTCATTTTGCACAGTGCCTTTTTCCAAATACTGAAGCACCATCCTCCTCCGCACCTCCACCGTGCTCTCCATCAACTCATAGAATCTTTTGAGGGTTTGCTGCATTTTTTCTCCTTTTGGTAATTAACTTCAGCACATGCCGCGTTTTCCACCGGAAATCAACCCCTGACTGCAGAAAATGCATACGAATCACATATCTATGTATGAAATTCATGAGAGAAACGGAAGACAAAAACTGAATCGGCGAACTTTTTAGTGACAAAAGCGGAAAGCGGAAAAGGTAGAGAGACTCAGGAAAAGAAAGAACGACAAGCCCACCTGCTATTCTTTCTTCTCTTTCTTCTCTTTCTTCTCTTTCTCCTCTTCTTCCTCCTTCTCCTCTGCCTTCTCTTCCTTTTTCTCTTTTTTCTCCTCTACCTTCTCTTCGCCACTATCTTCCTTTTCCGCCGGTTTCACCATCGCGATAATCACAGCGGCCAACAACACGGCAGCACCGCAGATAGTAAAGGCCAAGGGGAAGTTCCCCATATCTCCCAGTCGTCCACCCATCATAGGACCGGCGATTCCGCCCACACCATATGCCAAGAACACCCAGGGGTAGTTCTGTCCCACATATTTGTTACCGAAAGTATCAGCGGTAATCGAGGGAAACAGTGAAAAGTTACCTCCAAAGTTAAACCCGATTATGGTCGCTCCGAGGTACAAAAGATACTCGCTGCCGGCCATCCACTGAAAAGCGATAACCACAATCCCCTGAGACGCCATCATTATAAATATGGAGAGCTTACGCCCCAACTTGTCACTTAAGGCGCCCCAGATAATCCGCCCCAAGCCGTTTGCCAAAGAGAAAAATATTGCCATGGCGGTACCGGCGATAGCGCTGGCCTCCACAATATCCATCCCACTCGTCACAAGAGCTTTCATGGGAAAGGCCTTCATCAAGCCTATGCTCATTAGACCAGCCCCGGCGCCGAACACAAATGTAAAGAAAACCATGTAAAACTGAGGGGTTTTGAGCATCTCACCGGCCGTAAAATCCACCGTCCCGTGAGCAGCCTTCCCCTTGCCTTTCGGTTTGGGGGGCTCATAACCTTCCGGCAGCCACCCTTCAGGCGGAAACACCATCCAAATACCACCGATAATCACGGCCAGCGCAAACACGATGCCATAGATCAAAAACGTTGTTGAAAGCCCCAGGTTGTATATCAAAGCACCCCATGAACCAGCCAGCTTGACCCAGAGCATGGCCCCAAAACCAAACCCGGCCACCGCGAGCCCGTTGATCAGGCCTTTTTTGTCTGGAAACCAGCGCATCCCTACTGCGATGGGGACGACATAAGCCAACCCGATACCGGAACCACCCACAACCCCTATCAAGATGAGATTCACCCAGAAATCAGTTGACCCTATCAACCCCGCCAGGGCATACCCCAACCCCAGTACAATTCCACCGGAGAGAGCCAATTTGCGAGGCCCCAGCTTGGGCATCATCCTACCCGCAAGCACCATTACAATTGCAAAAAAGGCCAAGCCGGCGGCAAAAATCGCCTGAGATTGCATATTTGAAAAACCATATCTAAGCTTCTCCAGCGTCTCAGGTTTCACATAGCTCTCGACAATCCCGTTAAGCTCCTTCAGGCTCCCATCCCTCTCCGTTTTCAGCGCCTCAATCTCTTCTTCACCTTTAGCTACCTGAAGCTTCCCCTCCACTTCTTTTATCTTTGCTCTGAAGGGCTTACTCTTTTCAACCATCTGATTGTAACCGGCTTCTTCTATACCCAGCTGCTTCGCGCCGTATACCGCCGCGATGTCAGCCGGACTCTCACCGGTGAGACCTGGTGTAAAAACCGACCAAGCATAGATTGCGCCGAGGCAAAGCTGAATCAAAATCGCCCCGACAACTACCAGCCATCTGTTCATTACCTTCTGTTGAGACATTCAAACGGCTCCTGTTTTTTTGTGTTATTACCCAGTGACGACTCAGGTGATAATAATCTCCGCTTTCCGAAAACTTCATTATCACCAAAGCCCCAACACTCCAAAATCATCGCGGCTCAATTAACACAACGCATCACATTTCGTCAAGCCTTGTGAGGGCTCACTCAGTAAACATATAGCCAGTGGTGGTTTTTTTCTGTGTTTTGAGCAAAATGTATCCAGCAGATTAATCAAGTAGAAAACAAAAGAAAAGAGACTAAGTATTTGTTTGATTTAAAGAAAAACTCAGCTCGGATCCTGCTGATTATACTGTTGGGGTTATCTGCCTGGCTCCGATTCCATAATCTGGGCGAGATCAAGGGGTTCATATTCGACGAAGTGTATTTCGCCCGTTTCGCCCAGGACTATCTCACTTTTCAAGAGTGCCCTGAGTTTATGCTGAAAGGCGGGTATTCCCAAAATGCAGGCTGTTACGATGTCCA
>JAABSF010000077.1 GCA_011390535.1 Deltaproteobacteria bacterium
GCTTGGGCAGAGTTTCTGCGAACCAACTAACTTTAAACCCCGAAGAGATTTTAACGGCGGGTTTCCGAAAAAGAATGTCCTGTGTTGGCGGGTGGTACCTGCGATTTTCGGCTCAGGGCTGATCTTGATCTTCTTTTTACTAGGCACCGTGCTGTTCAGAAACGAATGGTGGGGGCTGATGGCCGCCGCTTTCATCTCTTTAGACAATCTACTTTTGGTGCATTCCAGGATGGCGACCCTCGATATCTTTTCGGTCTTTTTTATTTCCCTGGCAGTGTTGCTGTTTTTACATGCAAGAAATCGTGAAGAAAGTCGATGTGCGCTGAATTCATCGAAACAAAATGGAGCTCCCTCAAATGTCGCCGGTTTTCTAAATAGCATCAAAACACCCCTTATATTCGCATCATCGGGTGTGGCGGTCGGGCTGGCCGCCGGTGTCAAAATATCAGGGTTTACGGTTTTGGGTATCTTCGCAATTCTCGGGATTTCAGATTGCTTTTACAATCCGCGATACAATCTCCGAAAAAAACCCCATAAGAGCGCCAAAAAAAAATCACCCACAAGAGAGCGAAAGAGAATGTATCATTCCTTCCTCTTGTGGTTGTCCATAGGAGCAATCTCACTCTTTACCTTCGTTCTGACCCTTTACCTGCCAAGGCTCATTATGGGACACGATTTTCCCTGGGATACTGACCTATGGAGCAAACTCTTTTTTCATCTGAGCATATCCGAAACACCAACCGGTAGCAGCCCTTTCTATGTCTGGCCTTTTAGCGGCGGGGCGGTGGTTTATTTTAAGCGTTTATATTTTACCGTTGGAGGCTCTTTGAGCGAGGCTGTTTTTATAATAGGAAATGGAAACCATCTGATGTGGTGGTGGTCTTTGGGTGCCCTGATGGTGATGCTTGCAAAATTATCGATAAGAATCACTCGACGCTCTCTTTTTTCCAAAAACCAAGGCCCCTCAAAAGCTAAGCCGACCGAAAAAAGAACCTCAAACTCCATGACTCCCATAGCATCGCCCATAAACAAAGATAGTATTCATCCATTGGCCGTGCCTACCATTCTCTCCGGGTTCATACTCTTTCTAGCACCATGGGCGGTCATGCACGCAACCTCAGATCGTGAGAGCTTTTTGCACCATTTTCTCCCTGCTTTACCATTT
>JAABSF010000078.1 GCA_011390535.1 Deltaproteobacteria bacterium
CTGGCCCCGGTGGGAGCTGCGCTCCAGAACTTGTTTGATAGGTTGGTCTCAAACAACATAAGTACGGAGTCTGAGAATCAGATAATACAGTGGGTCATCAACTTTTTGAGAAATGCCGTGGCTGATTTCTTCTTCAGGATGGTGACGGCGGTGATGACGCACTGATTGTTTTACAAAAATGACCCCTCACTAAACGAGGAGGCATCGCATGAGAAACCAACATACGAGCCGCAAAGATTCGAGGTTGAGCATAGTCGCCATGAGGCGCTCTATCCAGGGGGCTTTCAAAAACACGGGCCGAAGAAAAGGCCAGGCCCTCACCGAATTTGCGCTCACAGTTCCGGTGATGGTTACAGCCCTGTTGTTTGCGATTTTCTTTTACGAGATCAATCACCTGAAGATGAAAACTCAAGAGATGTCGCGCTATGCTGCGTGGGAGTTTACCGGTTATCCGCTCCACGATTACGCAGAGAGCAAACAATCATCCATGTACGACACCGCTGAGGGAAGCGTAAAGGGCGACTTTGATCAGCGTTTTGCCAACCTGGAGTCTACAAATACGTTGGGTGGCAGTAAATACATAACCGTGAGTTGGCGGGCACCCAGACTTCAGCTCAGAAATGAGATCGAGCCCAAAATCCCATCCGGTAGAGAGTTGGGGCTGCCCATAAATTTAAACACGGTTTTCAATGTGGTGACCACCTTAATCGATGTTCTCGCGATGCTGCGCTTTTCTGATCCGAACCCGGTTTTGGAATTAATGATGGGTTTTCACAAAATAGAAGAAAATCTGGTATTCGGAGCATCCATGAACCGCTTCAACCCTCCGAAGCGGTGGGGTTTCAACGACAAAGGTTATGTTCACTCTAAAGTCAGGCTCGTCTATCGTAATGAGTTCATCCCCCGGAGATTCATGAATAAAAAAGGCGGCATGTATGACACCAGCATGGGCCACAATGAACACTTCATGGCCTCACGCCTCCGATTCGAAGAGAACGCCGCCGTAGTCGCCGACTCCTGGAGGCTGCACTATGGAGATTCTATAGATCACGATTCCGGAAAAGATAAAGCTTACTGGAAAGCCGTAGACAGGATGGCGTGGGTTTCCAAGAGCGTTCGAAATGTTGTAATGAAAACGCTCATCAGCCTGCCGACACGTCTTTTGGTGGGGTTAATCTCTGTTGCAGCCGGCGGCACAGGCTATATCGCGGTCCCTCCCGACATGGATCCGATGAAGACCGCGCTTGTTTCAAAAGCATACAAAGACCAAAATCCCGGGTCGGGCCAGGTCAGGCTGAACGAAGATTCCGGGTCACACAGCTATGACACATCACCAAACGAAGAAGACTCGGATTACCGAGCGACTTTTGATAGAAGAGGTGGAAATTTCATGGGTTGCCCTGAGCCGGAGAGCATGACATGCGGACCGTCGCTCTCAACGGATAACCCGTTCGGCGATTTTATAGTACCTCCCGCGGAGTAACGCTCTCCGGGTGTAGATTTTCAGGGTTGAAACCCCTTTTAGGGTTTAAGACCTTTAGGAGTAAAGAGATGAAAAACATATCCCCGGCCATAAAGATATTTACAGTAATCTTTGTATGCTCGGGAATTGCTTTTCTCGGCCTGCTGGCCGGCGGAGAGTACACCTCCGCCCGGGCCCGGATGGACCAAGACCCGATGAAAGGTTACTATGAAGTAGATATGCCCAGTTACCCCGGTGCACGGGAGACCCCTCTGAGTAAATCCATGTCGGCGGGGGAAGCCCCCATGAAGATGTCCTATTTCGTCACCCAGGACGATCCGCTCAAGGTAGCCGGGTTTTACGCCGACCGTTGGAAGGTCGCCGAATACCACGTCACTGAAGATGTCTCCCTTACAGGAGGCAATGTCTCCGCCGTTGATCTAAAATCAGGAGTAATCCGGCAGATCATCATCACCCAACAATCGGAAGGCCGTTATCTGGTGTTTCCATCTGTAACAAAACAACCCCTCGGGATGCAAACATCCACCGCGAACAAGCTTGGACCCAGCGACAAACCTCCCGTATTTCCCGGCTCTGAAGGAGTGTCAAGCTTCGGCTCGGATGATCCCGAGACAAACACCAACGTAACCCGGTTTATCAACTTCGGCGGAATAAAGGCCAATGTTGATTTTTACAAAAACGAGATGGCCGCCCGAGGGTGGAGTTTACAGAAGATGGTGGATGAGCTCCCGGGATTAGGAAAAAAGCATCAGATGCTCGTCTTCAACAGAGAAGGACAAGAGGTGACCGTTAACATCTCAGCCCTCTCCGAAGAGAGCAAGCAGGTGAGGGTGCACATAACCCATTTTAACACGGGCCTGGAGGCAAAAGATGCGTTGCGGTAAAAAAAATATAAGGCCCTCCCAAGAGGCAGGGGCAGCCAAGCCGGCCTCGCCATCGACTGAGGCAAAAAGAAGTGAGCAGCCTACAATCATAGAGGGCGCAAAAAAAACTCTTACAACCGGACGTTCCGGACAAGCCATTACAGAATATGCGCTCTTATCAGTTGTAATGACCCTTGGGGTCCTTTTTATGGGAACGAGTTTTTTTCCGGCTTTTGTGAACGCCTTTCAACGATATTTTGATTCTTTCTACATTTTAATCAACCTCCCAATTCCTTAATAATCTGATACAAAATGAAGCATAAAAAATCCGGAAAACCGACTCACTGAAACAAACTAAACAGGATCTCATTACAGGCCGTCGCCTTTAGGCGGCGGTGGTTGACACAGACGACGGAAACCCCCGCATTGATGAGGGGGAGCTTCCGCATTTGGAGCCCTGCGAGCCTTCTATAGACTTCGCCTGAAAGCGAGGGTTTCCAGCCCTTCTCGAAGGAGACAAATGAAACATAAAAAATTCAGAAAACCGGTTATCTTCCTCACCGGCGCGTCCGGGTCCATGGGCTACGAAACATTCAAGCTTCTTTGGGGGAAAAGGCAGCAATACGATCTGGTTGTCTTGCTGCGCCCATCCAGAAAAAACAAAAGGCTCTTCCGGCCCTATGAGAGAGAGGCCGGCATAAACTCCATTAGAGGCCGCGGTGTAGTAAAAGGCCACGGGCTGAAAATAGTCTGGGGCGACGCGGTCCAAAAAGAGGATCTCCGGGAGGCATGCAAAGGAATTGACTGGTGTCTGTGCACCATGGGTCTTATCCCCCCGGAGGCCGACCGCATCCCCCATGAAGCACACCGTGTAAACACCCTGGCTATCCGAAAGCTGGTCAAATGCATTGAAGAAGAAGACGCCGAACACATCAAACTGGTTCATATCGGCACTATCGCAGAATATGGTGACCGCCTGCCGCCGATTCATCAAGGCCGAATCGGCGATCCGCTGCTTCCGAGTCTTTTTGATATGTATGCAGTATCCAAGATAAAAGGCGAAGCGGCGGTAATGGAATCAAAAATCCATAACTGGGTCTCTTTGCGGCAGACCTTTATCATGATCCCCGCGCTTTTTTCTCTCATGGACCCCATAATGTTTCACCAGCCCGTTAACTCATTCATGGAAAACATCAGCGCGAGAGACGCCGGAAGAGTTATGGTTAAGTGCCTGGAGATGGAGAACCGCACGGATTTCTGGCGGAGGTGTTACAACCTGTCCGGCGGACCCCGCTGCCGGACAACGTTTTACGAGTTTCTCCAGCGGGTATATGAGATGTTATCCATAGATCATAAAAAGGTAATGGAGCGCAAGTGGTTCGCGCTGAAGAATTTTCACATGATCTTCTACGAAGACTCCTGGAAGTTGAACGAATTTCTCCACCATTGGGATGACTGTCAAACCATGGAAGATTTTTATGATGAAGTGCGTGAGCATCTACCGCTGCCCTTAAAGTTGACGGCATCTGCGAACAAATCTGTGCCTTTTTTCAAGACACTTGTGGAAAAAGCAACTTATGTACAGATGAAGCTCCTCGCCTCCAAGAAAAAGGAAGGCCCAATTCACTGGATCAAATCAAAAAACAAAGAGCTCATAGATGCATTCTACGGCTCACAAAAAGCATACGAAGAAATCCCCTGCTGGGACAAAGACATGCCCGACCTTAGCCACGACTGTTGTTACACCCGTCTAGAACACGGCTATGACGAGACCAAAGACAAACTGACATTAACCGACCTTCGCGAGGCTGCGCAATTTCGTGGAGGAGAGCTGCTCTCTGAAGAGTGGGACGGCGACATGTTAGCCCCGCTGACCTGGCGGTGCGCCCTTGACCATACCTTCGAAATGAAACCAAACACAGTGCTCAAAGGAGGGCATTGGTGCCTCGAATGCATCGGCCCTCCATGGAGACGCAAAAATATCTTTGAAAAAGGCCGGTTTTTTGCTCAAATAAACGAGCCTCTCGAGTCAAAAAAACAGCAGACCGAAAAACAGCAGACCGAAAAACAAAACGTTCGAAATGAACACACCGGACAAACCCTCAAATAATCCCTCAGAGTCTTGCGGAGAAGGTTTTACCAGCCGATGGGGGTTGGTAATCGCGGCCTTGGGTATGGCCGTAGGAGCAGGTAATATCTGGCGCTTCCCCAGAATGGCTGCCCAACACGGCGGGGGTTCATTTCTTATCTTGTGGTTGGGGTTTACAGTCCTTTGGTCTATTCCACTCTTGATGACCGAGCTTGCCATGGGTAAAAAAACCCGGAAAGGCCCTGTCGGCGCCTTCGGTATGCTCTTGGGTAAAAGATGGACATGGATGGGTGGGTTTGTGGCCGTGTGCACTCTAGCCATAATGTTCTATTACTCCGTGGTCACCGGCTGGAGCGCGTGGTATTTTATCGCCTGCATTTTTCAATTCAAGACCATCTCCGGTGACGCCGACAAAGCATGGGGCGCGCTCACCCAAGGAAGTTGGGTTGCGGTGGCGTTCCAGTTTATCGCCGCAGGAGGTTGCGGGCTCTTACTCTTAAAAGGCGTGGCGTCGGGCATCGAACGAATATGCAAGATCCTCGTCCCCCTGCTCACTCTTTTGCTCATCACAGCCGCTGTCCGCGGCTTGACTCTCCCCGGCGGAGTCAAAGGGCTTGAGTTTCTTTTCAGCATCAACACCGATGCCCTGGCAAAATCCGAGACCTGGCTCCAAGCTCTCTCTCAATCAGCTTGGTCAACAGGAGCCGGCTGGGGGTTGATCGTGACCTATGGTTCCTATGCCCGTAAAAATGAAGACATCGGCCTCAACTCTCTGATTACTGCAGTTGGAGACAACTCGGCATCCGTGCTGGCCGCCATGGCCATCTTGCCCGCCATCTTCGCTCTATCAGGATCTACCCAACAAGCAATGGCAGTCACCGGCTCAGACAACACGGGAATGGCGTTCGTGTGGATGCCTCAGCTTTTGGGGAGAATGCCGGCGGGAGGCGCTTTTTTTGCTGCGCTCTTTTTTATTTCGCTTACAGCAGCATCGGCGAGCTCTCTCCTGGCGATGATGGAGATGGGCACACGGGTCCTCATAGACTTCGGCTTGACCCGAAAAAAATCCATAGCATTCATAACCGGCGGCTGTCTGTTGTTCGGTCTCCCCTCAGCGCTGAGCATGGATTTTTTCTTAAACCAAGACTGGGTGTGGGGGTTGGGCCTCCTTTTGAGCGGTGTTTTATTCGCCTCCGCGGTCATCCGCTTCGGCACACGACGTTTTCGCACTCAGCTCATAAACGGAGAAAACCCAGACTGGCATGTGGGCCCATGGTTCGACATAATCATCAAGTGGGTAATTCCCATAGAGTTCTTAGTTCTTATGTCATGGTGGTTTTATCAATCCGCCACAAGGTTCTCCAAGGGTGACGCCCTCAACCCCTTTGCTTCTTTCTCCGTCACCACCGTGCTCATGCAGTGGTTCATTGTAATCACCCTGACAGTGGTCGCATCTTCAACCCTCCACCGCCTGGTGGTGAAGGCCGATTCACCGGCGTGTCTACCGGACGAAGACAAAGATCGAAATAACGACAAAGATCAAGACAACAACAAAGATCAAGACAACAACAAAACCCAAAACAACACCAAAGATCAAAACAACACAAAGGCTCAAAAGAATTCCGACGACGACACCGACTCCAAGAAACCCGCTCCAGATTCAAGAGGGAGACCATCATGAGCATCTCAGCCATCATTACAATGTTTCTGGTCCTCGGGCTGACATGGGGCCTCTTCGCCGTCCTGCTGGTAATAGCTGTTCGTAAAGAAAAGAACCGATAAAAACCCGCCATGGAAATGTTGACCGGCTTAGGAGGCTGATCAGCCTCCTTATTCTTGAGTCAGCCCTTAGCAACCAAACTCCAACACTGAACTTCATCGCGGATCAGTGATGCGCCCAATAAAAAGGATCGACCCGTTTTTCCTGTTCCTGATCAAAAACAAAAATGGATGACCTGCCCGAAAAACACCTCTGCGCTCCAAAATATGCACAAGATTTGTCGTAGTCACGGCTGCTGCTTCGGTCCCCTTTTCGTCCACCTCTACAAATGTCTTATGTACCACATCGGAAATATACAATTCTCTATTGCTGTTTTTTCCTTTTATTCCTCGAAAATCAGCTTTGTCTTTAGAAAACGGTGCAGCCATACCTAATTCGATCAAATGTTCTTTAAGTGACTGTTCCCATTCCACTCTAAATTTGGGCAAATAGACTTTTATTTTTTCGCTGCGCAAATGAGCCAGCCAAACTTTCAAAAGTGGCACACTGAGTTTTTTCTCCAGATCTGCAAGCCCATATTTCTTTTTCGGCAATAATATCACCATTGAGTATCTACCCCCTTTATAGGGCAATTCCAATATATGCACTCCACCAACTGAGTTATGACGAAAATTCTTCCGTTGATACATTGTGGGGACTTTTATTGTTTCGCCCGGCTTTATATAAAAATCCCTAGGTGCGGTACGCCGAGGCTCAAATTCCTTGCTCCACCTGCTTTTGAAATACATGGCATTAGCCACCACAAGTCGAGTCTTTGCACCTAACATCTCCTTTTTAATGATGTTCTTGATTTTGTTTTTTGTTTTTTTTCCAACCCACCTATTGATTCTATTGGCCGCAGCTGATGAGTTAGTAAAATTGATGTTTTCCGCTGTGCAATCATAGCTTTGTTTTAGTATTCTCTTATATCCCGACAAAAGGGGAACCCCACGTTGAACAAATATTTTGTTCGCCAGGATAAACTCTGTTTTGCTTTTTTTACCAAGGGCTTTGCTTCTGTTTATCAACGAGCGAAATGATGCATGCAGTTCTTCCGGTTTGGTTCCATAATTCATGACTTTTCTTATATCGTCGGCTGTTTTTCCATGGGCTCCGGCATAGAGCATGGCCATCACGGAAGAAATAGAGAGCGGAGAAAAAAACAAATTTCCTTCTTTTTTTCCTAACTGCTTGTACAAACTCAACGCGAATTTGTTTCCACCATAAACAAAAGATCTCTGAGCATTTGAAATCCCCTGCTTTTTTGATGTAGGGTCGTCACTACCTTGTGGATTCCCCTTATTCCTTAACCCACGGATTATCTTGGCATATTCTTTCTCCTTCCCTTGAGCTTTCCGCTTATAAAATAGGTTATTCGCCCTCCTCCTCAAAGTGTTCTCTTCCATTGTTTTTGGAAAAACTCCGGCCCTTGCAGGGAACCACTTCGGGAACCGAGACTCTTTTTCCGCTCTATCGCTGGTCCATCCCAGTGAAAACAGCACAGCAAACAAAACAACCATTACACAACTCTTTGATTTGTTTTTCGCCATCAACTTATCTCCATTTCATTTAATCAAAACACTCCCTTAAAAAATCTTAATGATTTAGACCGGAAACAACCTCTACCCCATCGGTGTCTTTTTGTACCATAATCAACATAACCCACTCAGCCATATCTGTTATGACCCTTAACAACAACACCTACTTCAATATTCGGAAATATTGCATTCTCTCCCAATAAACCTTCTACACATTGAGGAGTTGATATTCCTGCGTATCAACACCCTGTAAACGAACCCCGACTCGCTCCCGGCTCCTCGGTCCGGGGTTCTGGAATGGAAACTATCTAATAAATCTCACAGGCCATTTGAAGGCCGAACTTCCATCATCAAATTCAACATCCATCTTTGCCAAAATAATCCTGTCGGAGATTCGTTCCAGCGTCACACTTCCTTCCGTTCCTTGAATCAAACGGGTGGCGATTCCACCTGACCAGGAATAAAGCCCCACAACTATACCGCCCTCTTCAACACATGCCGGCTCAGTTTGAGCGGTGCAATCTGAAGCAATTACCGCAAACACTTTTCTCTCTCCGACGCTTAGTTCTCCTTCAGCTCATATTGACCACATCGGCACCCGCATTGACCACCCTTTGCAAATTTGCAAGAGATGAAAACAGCCCACCTGTTTCACCAAATAATAGGGTAAGTTTGTCTCCCAATATATCCGAAGCGAGACCGCTCACTCCGATGCCATTATCGGCAGCCACCATCATACCTGCAACGATGGTGCCGTGACCGTTATCGTCATCATTCATGGCTGATGTATAAGCACCATCTTTTCCCGTGACATCGGCAATGGTCACATCAGCAAATTCCGAATCTATCCAATTGATCCCGCTGTCTACAATTCCAAGTTTAACAGGAAACAAAGCCAGCGAACCTCTCAATTCTTCTATGATAGTGTTTGCTACATCAGCTTCCAAATCTTGATAGAAGCAGCGATACTCTGCATCCAAACTATAATTATCGTTTTTTACCGGACAGTTGTCTTTAAACAATGTAAGCTTCAAGTCATATCCGGCATGCCCAACTGCTTCATCGCTTTCAAGAGCAGAAATGGCCTTATCCAGATCTTCTTTTGTATTGGTTTTTAACTTGATTTGTAGCATCCCAAGATTTGAGATTTGTCCCACGATTTCACCGGAAACCAAATCAGCCAATCTTTCCCGCGATGTTTCATATTTTCCCTCAACCAGTGAGACAACAACCAAATTATCGGCTACCTTAACTTTTTCCCCCTCCTCTGTCAGCTGTTGTCGGACTTTTAACGCCAATGTTGCGTGTTTTCCTTAATTTTCTATCAATTATTATTATTGATCATCATACTAACGAGATACTCAGGAGGCTGTTCAAAACAACGGACCGAGGGGCCGGCAGATTTTTCGTGATCCACAGGACGTAGTTGTGGCTTTTAGGCGCCCGTCTGCAAGCCTCTCTAAACCCCAGATGAATGTTATTGCCCCCAAACACTAATCGGCATTTTTGATATTTATAGGGATGAAGTTACGATTTCTTACGATCTTGGATAAAAATCAGCGGCCACGCCTCTCCCTTTCTTTTTTCCTGCGCTCT
>JAABSF010000701.1 GCA_011390535.1 Deltaproteobacteria bacterium
ATTCGGATGAAAAAAAGGTGTCAAAGGTTAGCAATTAAGCTTTTTTATCGGTTTAGCAATTAAGCCTTGTCTAGTTATGAGCGGATAGTTGCGAAAGGGGGGCGGTCGGGTTTTGGGTCTTCGCAGGGCTCAAATGCTGTTTGCCTTCAACCGATGAGCGACGCAGGATGGTCAGGATGGATCGCCGACCGAATCCTGCAGGCATCTCCGTGGTAAGCCTTTAACAGCCGAACGTCGATATTTGTCTCGTTACCGATTCGGCAACGTGCCTTCAGTCCTTCGGACAGCACCACATCGCAACGCCGGCTTTTCTTCAAACAAAGGGGGTCTGTCGATTCTTGCTACGACTTTTTTTGGTAATTTACTCTTGTTGAATAAACGGGTTCTTGTTGTGGACGGGTTTTGAGGTTAGTATCCTTGTGTTGCATTGCTGAAGATCGGTTGTTTGCACAGGAGGACATTAGGTGAGCAGTTTTTTGAGTGCTCGGAGAATGCATTGTTTGAATCGTCAAGGAGGGCGGTTCAGCCGGTTCTGTTTAGTGATGGCGTTTTTCGTCAGCGGTTTTTTCGTGTTCTTCTCCTATACTTTTGTTTCTCGGGCTGCCGGTATGTTTTTCTATTCAGTCATGTCTACCGGTGAGAGTATCGAGGCGACAAAGCAAAGAGCGGTTCTTTGGGAGAGAGAACAAATATGGGAGTTGCACATCCAGCCGTTTTTTGAGCGAGGGAGGGGCTCAGGAGTTTGGGTTGTACCTTTTACCGTATATCCGGAGGTTTCAGCATCCAGTCATGAGTTTTTAGATCAAATGGAGGTTTTGACAGCGCCTGTTTTTTTATCATATTGTTCTTTTTCACCCTGCGGTCCCGATGGTGACACCGACGGAGGGGGAGATTTGAAGACAGGTGAGATCACCGGAATCGAAGCTGACATTCAAGTTTGGGAGGAAGGAAGTGTCGGTGATTTGGAGTTTTCAATTCTTTCCACAGATGATGGTGATAGTTTAGTGAATTGGCTTACAGACCGAGGTTATAAAGTTCCTGCGGAGTCGGAGACATTTTTGGAAACATACGAAAATGAGGGTGCTTTCTTTTTTATAGCACGCCTGCAAAATACAGTAGATCCGGAAAAGCCTCTTCTTCCCGTCCGATTCCAATTACCGGGTCTTTATCCTCCCATTTACCCTCTGCGCATGACATCATTAGGTGTTTCCGAGGGAAACCATGCAGATTTATCCCTGTGGATTGTATTTCAACGTGAAGGCGGCTTTGTCCCATCAAGTCACGACTTCGCCGTTATTGGAGGAGAGGTGGATTCGTTGGAGGGATACTTGCATTCGGTTGATGGTTTTTTTGAGCAGCAGCCGGAAAAGCTTTTGGTTTCCGCCTCCGCTAATTTCGGTTCGGATGAACGTTTTCGTGATATGGAATTGTTTCAGCTATATCACAGATCCGTGGGGTCTTTTGATTTAGCCGACCTCGGTATAGCCACACCGGCGGAGTGGTCTCCGGAAATATTGGAGATACAAGAGAGCGCAAGTTGGGTTTTTAAATATCGAGCATTTTTGGGACCGGATGCTTTAGTCGATGATTTGCGTTTTCGTTCCGTTCCCACTGGAGATCTTCCCGCGCATGATAATCTTTATCTTAAAAACGATGGTTTTTGCAGCTCGTGCGAGGAACCAAAGATGCTCAAGGGGTGTACGGTGGCGGCTTTTGGTAGCAGGCGATCTTCCCTGCCGTGTCTGTTGTTTATGCGAAATCATTTTTTTGGGCGCAAAAAGGTGAAGACGAAAGATGGCCATAATGCTGTGGGTGTTCGTGGGCTGGAAGGGCTGCTGTGGTTTTTTCTGATGTTAATGATTTTTGGGTTCTTGTATCGAAAAAAGCGAATTGACGGGTCGAGCTGATTCATGATGGCGGGACAGGGTGACGGGAGCATCATCCGATAGGAGAGACAGCGAATGAAACTCTGTAAATGTCCGCACTGCAAAGGGTTGTTAAACCCAGGTGGCAGAATAATTCTATTGGGAGCTTCGGTGAGTAACCAGGAATTGCCGGGGGTTGATTTGGACGAAGGGCCACCGGAGAGCTTTGGGGGAATAGATTATGTCCTCTTTTCTTTTGAGCCGCAGCCGGGGGATTATTCATACCGGGTTGATAAGAATGTTGAGATCAGAAAGGGTGACAGGTGGGTGTTTAGTTGC
>JAABSF010000702.1 GCA_011390535.1 Deltaproteobacteria bacterium
GGACACGCATCCGAGTAGCCATTCGAGCGTGAGCAAAAGGACGATCATCAAGTATCTCCTTATACGCCTTGGTCACTTCACCTAACCTGGCCTTGTTTTTCATGACTGTGCTTTCTACAACTGCACGCTCCATTGAGTTCAGTTTTCCATAGTTTTTGGAAGCAGCGAGGTTGGAGAGATGAACAAAAGTCTCTCTTTTTGGGCCAAGACTCCGGACCATTTCCAGCAAATGCGTCTTTGCTTCAATGGGCAGCGCTTTGTATTGGGCGGTGTTTGTGAATTTCTCATAAGCCTTCCGGGCCGTTGGATTTTGAGCCATATCTTTTTCAAGGGCGCCTTTGGCTCTGTCATGAGAAGCCTTCTCCATTTGAGCTCTCCGCATCGCCGTTTGTGTGGTCCTTACTGCTTTAGCCATTGTTCTGTTGATTGTCATAACTTCCCTCCATTTCTGTTGTTTGTGAGTTGTTTGTTCTTACTTAAACCATCTTTATATTTTCATTTGTGTTAAAGATTATGATTCCGTTCTTGTTTCAGCTTGCTTTTCCGGTTGTTTTTCCGCTTGTTTTTCTGTTTTCGTTTCCAGTTGCTTTTCTGTTTTCGTTTCCAACTGTTTTCGGGTTCTTACGAGCGCTCGACCGGCTGCGAATGCGAGGCTGAAAGCCATTATCGTCCCAACCGCCGTTGCCATAGCCCCTTGCCATTCGACCCCGTGAACTTCAGGCAAATCCGACATTAGAAAAGCTGCACAGAGACCGATATTCATGATTGGAACAGAGAAAGCCCCTACGCCCAGCCCTGCATTTGTGATGGTGCGGCTCACCTTTCCGGCTTCTTTTTTTCTAAAGACGAGCCACAGTATCAAGAGAAACAAAGGAAGCAGAGCAACCCTCATGAAGACCGCCAAGGATATCATGCCCTTCTCTGCAGATCTGATATGCCGACGGGTGGAAATATTTTTTGCATGTTCATCTTTAGAGATATTACCCCAACGAAGATCCAAGTTGTCTTCGTGCTCTGCTGAGCCGTGGGACAATGACACCTTGGAGTGATCATTTTCTATTATTGCAGAGATTTTTGTGGCGGGAGCCCCCACTTCAATTCTTGTGGGCCATTCACATGAATACCGAAGCTTGCCGTCCTCGAAAGCATTGAGTACGGCATAATGGTCAACTTGAAAACTCTCTTTATCTTGGCACTCAATAGAGCTTGCATAAAAACCTCTCGGAAAAAGCCAATATGCCAGCACTGCCAAACATCCCAATGTGGTGACAACCTGGTAGATCCGTCGGCGCCCTTTCTTCACTAACATCGCCGCCGGAGCGAACCCTATGATCAACCCCAACCCCACCCAATAGACCGATCTAAAAGAGATCAAACCCAGCCCTGATGACGTTATATTGGGCAAGTCATGAACAAGAGGTGCTGCCAGAGCCCGGAGCAAAATCGCAAGACATGCAATTAACGCCGCCCCCACGGACCGCCACAAAGAAGAGATTTTGGGGACCCATGCCAGCGCGAACGATCCCACGATAATTATCAAAACCATCACAAGATTGCGGATCCCCGGCAGCCCGGAGTTAATGATTTTGATCGTCAACCCCGCCACCGACAACACCCCAAAGATGTTAAGTATAATTTTCAAGAAAAAATCAGGGTCGGTTTTCCCTTCTCGCACCCATCCTTTAAGCTTGCCTAAAATTGAAAGCTTTTGATCTTTTTTTAGCTCATTGTCGGAGACGGCCATGTCAGCGGTTTTTTTCTCACTGTTGTTAGAGGTGTTGTTTTTGGAAGTATTGTTTTTGGGGGAATCCTCTTCAGCGGAATTGTTTTGAGAAGAAATGAGTTCTTTGTTTTGTTCTTTTATTTCGTTCATTTTTAATCTCCTACAGTTTCGTCGGTGTTAATTTTTTGTTCAGCGCTGTTATCGGACCCTGAGCAAATCTGTTGCTTGTTTTTTTAATTTTTTTTCACCAAGGTGTTTTTTTGCCTGGGTTGGCTGTAAGTATTAGGCTTTCTCAGGATTCAACTCTCCCAGAATCCCCCGCCTCCTAATATCTGTCTCTCTCAAGATCCGGCGCTCTCGGTATCCCCCCTTATCATTTAATTTTCTCTATGTTTTTTTGAAAAAACGTCGCCCAAGCCCCGTCCCAAGCCTCCGACAGGAGGGATTTCGGGATGGAAACTGACTACCTCGGCCTCC
>JAABSF010000703.1 GCA_011390535.1 Deltaproteobacteria bacterium
TTCCGATCTAAGGCATAGATGGCGCCGGCACTACCACCCAGTCAAAAGAACTCCAAAAACGACTGAAGAAAATCGGGATTCCATACATAGAGACCGCTGAGCCAAGCTCAGGCCCCATCGGTAGATTGATCAGGCAAAGGCTCGGACAGTTAGAGCCCCCTCCACACCCGGCGACCATGGCGTTGTTGTTCGCGGCCGACAGATTGGATCATTGGACGGACGAGATCCGGCCCGCCCTGGAGTCCGGAAAATGGGTCATATCGGATCGATATGTCTGGTCCTCGTTGAGTTATCAAAGCCAGACCCAGCCATTTGAATGGGTTAAAACGTTGAACCGGTATGCACCAAGCCCTGATCTTACGATACTGGTGGACGTAAATCCCGCCCTGACTCAAGAACGCATGGGCAAAGAGGGCAGAAAAAAAGAAATATACGATGAGCTGGAAATGCAGAAACAGGTCAGACTACTCTACCTGGAGTTACTGAAAAAAGAAGAGGCCGACAAAGCTGTTTTGGTGGACGGAAACGGATCCATAGACGAAGTAGCAGCGCTGATTTGGAAACATGTGAGCTCTCTCCTTTAAGTTATTATGAGTAACCATTGAGGTGATCATGCAGATTGGAGAGTACAAAGTCGAAACTATAACTACTTGCCGATTCGGGCTGGATGGCGGCTCTATGTTCGGTGTGGTCCCTAAAGCACTTTGGGAGAGGAGATTGCCTCCCGACGAAAATAACCGAATCCCAATGGTTACAAGAGTCATACTCCTGCGAAGACAGAACGGTTCAGCAGTACTGATAGACACAGGGATGGGGGCAAAGTGGACTCAAAAAGAACGAAATATGTTCGCCATTGAAGACTTGGACCTGCCTGCTCAACTGAAAAACAAGGGTATATCCAAATCCGATGTCACCCACGTAATATGCACACACCTGCATTTCGATCATGCAGGCGGTCTTACGACTTACAAAGGAAAAGAACACCACATCCACGGTCCGAAAAAAACAGCCGCCACGCCAAAGAAAACAGAAGAACCCAAAGAACCCATCACTGAGGAGGTAACCCCGACATTTCCAAATAGCGTGCACCTCGTGTCCCAGAAGCATTGGCAATGGGCATCGGCCCCTACATTAAAAGACAGAGGATCTTTTCGCCGGGAGGATTTTCTCCCGATACAAAAAGCCGGCTTGCTGAAAACTGTGGATCCCGGCGAAAAACCAATGGAGCTCCTGCCCAACATTTTTATTGAAGAAGTGCATGGCCACACACCTGGAATGATGTTGATACGCATTGATGATGGAAACAGAGGGATCGTGTTTGGCGCGGATCTATTTCCAACACGTTACCATCTAAAGCCTAACTGGAATATGGCTTTCGACAACGAACCGATACTAACTCTGTCGGAGAAGACCAAGATTCTAAGTCAGGTTTTCAAGAATAACCGGATCATCGTGCTGGAACACGATCCCGACATTGAAGCTGTTCGTTTGACCGATGAGAGTGGGGCTTTTAGAGAAATCTCCTTGAAGAGTTAAGGACCTGTTGTGTAACGAATCATCTCTTCCGGTGGGATATGGGCTGACTCAAGAATAAGATCGCAGGTCCGAGGGCTCAACCGAACAACTTTTTCATAAAAGAGTTGAATGCTGTGGCAAAAAAAGTGTTGGCGCTCGATCTTCGGGGCCTACGACGACGACGTGTCCCATCAGCTCTATTCATATCCCATGCTCTTCTAACCCGCGTTCCTCGATTTGCTCGCACCCGATCTCTTCCCCGGCCACCGTCTACATAATTTCCACGACCATAAGAGACGACACCATCATGCCCACTTCCACCTTTTATGTGGCATCTGTTTCCCAAGTTAAATATTTTGTCATTCCCGCGGCCACCATTGATGCTGACGTCGTTTGAATTATTTATTATTCTGTCATTCCCCGAACCTCCATGGACCTTGATACCCCTTGGAAGACCATCCCCCAATAACACTTGATCATCACCACCTCCTGCATGAATTGTCATTTTTTTGGCTTCTTCCATTGAGAGTGTCATCTCACGGTTGTTGATTCTGACTTGGACCTTGCCGTTTTTTCTGTATACGTGGATCTTATCGTTTTTCGAAGTACCATAAAAATGGTAGTTGCCTTTTGCATCCCGGCTATAGGTTGCTTTTTCCATCCGACGTTGAGTTCTACCAC
>JAABSF010000704.1 GCA_011390535.1 Deltaproteobacteria bacterium
CTATGTCTCTATGTCTCTATGTCTCTATGTCTCTTTGTCTCTTTGTCTCTATGTCTCTTTGTCTCTTTGTCTCTGCGTCACTTCTTCCGATATATGCGATTTTATTTTGTATTCATAGGATAATCTCCCAGGTGTTCACTTATGATAAATTTGATTCTTTCCCCACCGGCGTCCCGAGGCTCAAACTGACCCGAAGCATCCTGGGGCGATCTTTTGATATGGTGATACGGTAGACTGTCTTATTTTTCTGTCTCGTTGCGGTAAGAGGTGTGGTTTTGATTCCGGCACTGCAGCCTATCGAGCTAAAACTTATGAAGAGAAAGGGACAGAAAATGAGAAGGAGGGGGAGGAAGAGGGGGTAATCTATAGTTAATAAACAGCGATTCGCCTACGATTCATTATGAGCCTTTTTCTTTAGTGTCCACATTAATTCACTCTTTAATCCACTTTAGTACACACGTCTATATCAATCCGCTTTTCCATGGAAGCGATCATCCGCCTCTCTGCGGTCCGCCCTTTTATCGTCCAACCAACCGGCCTTGGAAGGAACGTGCACATCGAACTCAGGCACGTATGGTTTAATATCCAACAGGGGAGTTGAATCCAGGATGTCTATCCCTTTAACATTCAGGACGTTGTCTCGGCGACCGGAGAGGCGGACCACCGAAAGCCCGATAGTGTTAGGACGGCATGGCGCCCGAGTGGCGAAGAGTCCGTGCTTTATAGTGTCACGGTATGGGATGACATGTGATTTGAAGTGGGCTGCCCGGTCAAAGAAGTAGAGTAGCCACACACGTTCGAAACCCTCGATGTCGGTCAGGGCCTCTTGGAACTCCGGCTTGACCACGACTTGTCCTTCGCATTGTGCGGCGTAAGAGGGCTGGATAGGTGTGCCCGCCGGGGTCACATGGGGAGAGTGTATCATCCCGATGGATGTGAATGATATCTTGTCATCAATAAACTTTGTTTTCATTAGCAAACCTTTACAGTCAACACTTTTCAGCATTCGGTTGAAGAGCGCTCGAATTGCCGGATAACCTTTGTAGAGAGCAATGATGGCAGATTAATCCTTCCGTGACAATGGTCGGCTCTTTCCAAAGATTTATTTTGTGCTGGTTGGAGTTGTGGTTTCAGTCGACTCGGTTACTCATCGCCCAAAACGGAAAATTGATGAATAGACTTGGAGGGTGCTTTTCTTTTGAGTGAAACTCAATAGAGATATGTTATAAATAAATGAATCGGAAATTTTGCAAAAAAGTGCTTTTCGAGAAAAGGGTTTGTAAGGATTTAAAATGAAAAATAATAAGGTTAAATATTCCTTGTTGCTTGGTTTGGTTTTGATAGTGGCTGTGGTGGGCGGATGTTCTTCAGAGGGCAAGTTTGGAAACGGTGATTCTAATGATCACGAAGATAACTGCGTTCCCTTCGAGAGGGTATGTCACGAGGGGAATGTCTTTCGGTGCTCATCTTCAGGGATGGCTTGGGTGCTGCTGGATGAGTGCACTGAAGGTTGCTCGAAAGGCTACTGTAGTGAGTCGGTTTGTGTCCCTGATTGTACAAACAAAGTATGCGGTGACGATGGTTGTGGAGAGGATTGCGGGAGTTGTGATTTGAATCAGGAGATTTGTATGGATGGGGAGTGTGTTTGTCAGCCGGCCTGTGAAGAAAAAGACTGTGGAGATGATGGATGCGGAGGAGAATGCGGCGAGTGCGATCTCCAGAGCAGTTTTTGTGACGACACACAGATTTGCCAACCCTGCGAGTCCGGGGTTTGCGGTGTCTGTGATGAAATAGACGTCAATGAAATTGTTCATTATCAGGGGCGTATCGGCGATGATCACGAATTGGATTATTTGCGCGCTGAAGTTTTTACATGGCCCATAACTACAGATATGACTTTTGATCTAACTGGCTCTTGGCCTTGTTTCTATTTGCATCACTTCGAGGGAGAGTCGTGGCTTCCCGACACTGAAAATAACCTTTCAGATGCAGCGGCGCAGGTGGCGTGCTATCATAGCATAAGCCATAACGGGATTGTGTGTGAAACCTACGAGTGGTACTCACCGGATCATAACGTATGCCGTAATATGTTTTGGAAAGAAGGTCACCCAGTTGCCCATGTTTTCATTTCGGCTGTTGAAGAAAAGAGGACGCCGATAAAATTCTTCTCGACTTGGCCATACCATCCGATTC
>JAABSF010000705.1 GCA_011390535.1 Deltaproteobacteria bacterium
AGTTGCGGCGACGGGATGATGTGCTCGGCTGAGGAGGGAAACGTATGCGTGCAGTTTTGTTACGACGAAAGTCATTGTCAAACAGAGGAGACATGTAATATTCCGGCGATACAGAATATGGATGATCTGGGCTATTGTTTCCTCGATGAAGAAGAATGCATTGGCCCGGACTGTGGGGATGCCTCGGTTCCCGATGGCGGAGGAATAACTGATGATGGCGGGACGAACAACAATCAAGATGGTGGGATAGATGAAAATGACGGAGGCGGGGGATCCGGCGGTACATCCAGTGGTGGCTGCGGTTGCAGTGTGGCCGCAGGAAGACCTGTGCCTACTCTCATGTTTTTCATCATGGTGATGCTGGGATTAGCTCTCCCTCTTTCTCGGAGACGTTGAGAAGATTTCTTTGGCTATTTGCTCCAATCCTTTGATATAACCCCCGAAAACAAGAAGAAAGCTGAAATGAAGACTGAAACCCTACCCCTAAATGAACACAGAGTTCTCACCGAGTTAGCAAAAAGGAAGGAGTCCATGGTTCTTACTCATCTTGCGGAGATCCTGAATATGGATCAAGCTCAGGTGGATCCTGCGGTGAGAAAGCTAGAAGAAAAAGGCTATTGTAAACTAACCCAACAGACTTATGAGGAGTATGGGCTGGGAAAAGAGGGAGAGTTGTTTAAGGATGGGAGGTTTCCCGAGCGCATGGTCGTCGAGGCGCTGATCAAAAATGGCGGAGAGGCCGATATGGTCGAACTGAAAGAGCTGACAGGTCTCGATCAAAAAGTGGTGGGGCAGAGCTTGCGTCCTTTGAGCTTAAAGGGGTGGGCAAAGAAATCGGGACGCGTTGTTCAGCTTCAAGATGGTGGACGCGAGGTAGCCGGGGAAGGGTTAGGGCCTGACGAAGAGTTTGTCCGGATATTGGGAGAGCTTGGGAAAGCGTCGGCTTCGGATCTGGAGGAAGCCGGTGTGGACGTCAATTCCGGACTAAAACTGTTGGAAAAGAGGTCCGGTTTTTTAAAGACAAAGTCCAGGACTAACCGCTGGGTGGAAGTGACACCTGAAGGGTCGGCTCTTGTAGAGGGTGGGGTCAAGGCATTAAGGGAGGTGAACGAGCTGACGCCGGAGATGCTCAAAGATGGTACCTGGAGAGATGTAAGTTTTCGACCCTATGACATGTCTCTCGATGCATACACAATGGTTCCCGGTAAAATGCACCCGTTTCAAAGGGTACTGCAGGAAACCAGACGGGTGTTTCTGGAGATGGGTTTTTGTGAGGTTATGAGCCCGTATGTAGAGTCGGCTTTTTGGGATTTTGATGCACTTTTTCAGCCGCAGGATCATCCGGCAAGAGAAATGCAAGACACCTTTTATTTGGCGAAACCTTCACGGTGTGCTTTGCCGGATCCTGAACTTGTTGAGCGGGTAAAGGCTACGCATGTTGATGGAGGGGACACGGGTTCATTCGGTTGGCGAGTTCCCTGGAGTGAAGAGAGGGCCGGGCAGGCAGTGCTTAGAACACACACAACAGCATCTACCATAAGGGCGCTGTCACAGAATCCCGAGCCGCCGTCAAAAATTTTTTCTGTTGGAAGGGTCTTCAGGAGAGAGACCATTGACTATAAGCATCTCCCTGTTTTTTATCAGGTTGATGGAATTATTGTGGATGAGAAGGCTAGTTTTGCTTCTCTCTTAGGTACATTAAAGGCATTTTACAGCAAAATGGGATTTCGTAAGTTTGAGTTCAGGCCGGCTTTTTTCCCGTACACGGAGCCCTCGGTAGAGGTGTTTGTTTGGCATGAAAAGCGCCGGGATTGGTTTGAAATGGGTGGCGCCGGAGTGTTTCGACCGGAGGTGACAGTGCCCCAAAAATGCAATGTTCCTGTTTTAGCATGGGGCCTTGGGATGGAGAGGCTGGCCATGTTTCGTTATGATTTGGAAGATATTCGTCAGACCTGCTTGTCTGATGTGCAATGGCTCAAGGAGACACCTCTATGCCGGTGATTGGAATACCTATAGACATGTTGGAAGATCGGTTGTCGGCGGACCTCAGCCGCGACACGTTGGTGACACATCTTCTTCACCTTGGATGCGATGTGGAAGGGTTTGCAACCCTGAAACGGTTTAAGTGCGTAAAATGCGGCAATATCGCTGAGATAACCGAGCCACAAAATCCTCCTGTCGAGTGTCCGGGG
>JAABSF010000706.1 GCA_011390535.1 Deltaproteobacteria bacterium
TGTCTACAAGCATCTCCCGGGCCGATGAATACCGCTTTGAAACATCTCTCTCCAGTGCCTTGAAGACTATTCCGGAAACCTCTTGTGGAATCTCGCCTCGGATTGACCGGGGATCGGGAATCGATCCGGATTTCACCGCCATCAGGGTGGCTAGATCCGTATCCGACAAAAACAACCTCCGCCCGGTAAGAAGCTCGTGAAACACAATCCCTACTGAAAAAATGTCCGAACAAGGGCTTGCAGGCATCCCCGCGACCTGTTCCGGGGACACGTAGCTGAGCTTTCCTTTCAACACTCCGGCCGCTGTTTCGGCCTGCCTTACACCCTCACGCGCCTTGACGATACCAAAATCCAGAAGCTTCACATACCCCTGCCTGCTGATCATGACATTGTCCAGGTTTACATCCCTATGAACAAGGCCAAGCGGTTTCCCGTCTTCATCAGTCAATTCATGGGTGTATTGAAGCCCTTTCAGAATCTCCCTGACAATAAGGGTAACAGCCTGCCAGGGAAGGGGTCTGTTGTTCATGCATTCATAGCGCTTGTGCGTATCCTGCAGGTGCAGCCCGTCGATGTATTCCATTGTCAGGTAGTTGATATTACCGTCCTTGCCGTATTCAAAAACCTCCACGATGTTCGGGTGTTTCATCCGCACACTCAGCTTTGCCTCGTCGAGAAACATCCGGACAAAAGTTTCGTTTTCCGCATACTCTTGTTTGACTCTCTTAAACACTATCGGCACGGTTTTGCCGTCAGTCTGCTCAGCACTTCCCCTGTATATTTCGGCCATTCCTCCCACACCGATCAATTCGTGAATGACAAAACGCTTGAAACGAATCACGCCGCTTCCCTTCTCATGTCCTCTCGCATTACTCATCAGCACTACCCCTTTTTCGCGGTGCGGAAATACTATAGAGTCTCGATTATCACAAAGCCGGTGCTCGCCACGGCTGTCTTAATAAGTTTTTAAATCCGAATCTCAGATAATAAAAGGTTTTTTCTTAAGTTTTTGATGCGACAGCTATGCTAACACAGGTGGTGGGTAAGCAAGGTCAATAGAGAAAAGAGGGACCCATGAATGCGTAGATGTTATCATGCACTATGCCCTCGGAATATTCCAAATAGAAAGTCAGGCCCACCGGCCAATCACGATGAAAAAAGGCTGATCCAACGGCTCTTAGGGTCCATTTGTTGTGATTTGCGTTAAAGTGAGCCTGGAGACGAAGCTGAAGGGCGTGGTGAAAATTAAGGGATAATTCCATCCCCAAGAGCACAGAGTGATAGTGTTTCCATTTTTGAATGTTCAACTCGGGGATGTCTTTGGTGTCATCAACAGGAGGCGGTATATAGACGTTGCCGCCGGGTGTCTGTACACGGAGTTTAAGCGATTCGTTGAGATAAGACACATAAGGTGTGAGGTGCCACCTTTGAATAGGGAGGTGAAAACGCAAACCCAACTTTGGAAATGGTGCGAAGACATCATTTTTAACTCGGAAAACCGGAAAATGAGCGGTCGCCCCGACACCTTCTTTATAAACAGTATCTTCGAAATTCCGGAGGTCGGTGCGGACGCTGTGATAGGTGAAGCCCAGTCCGAAATAAACATCCATCCACCAGGTGATCGGTTGGTGATAGTTTGCCGAGAGCACGTCTCCTACCACCATGGAGCTGTTGACTGAAGGGAATATGAAGAAGACGTTGAACAGAGAAAACCGGCCTCGGACAAAGGTGAGCGCCAGTGCGCTTCCCCACCCCGAATCTATCAACTCTCTTACCCTGTGGGTTGTCTCGTCCGGCCCGGTCGGGATATCGTATTCGAAACGTATATTGTTCCGGAGTCTCCCGGCCATGGGGGTCAGAACCAGCCTCCATATTCGGGGGTTCACCACAGATTTCTTTTTTTGTTCGGGTTCGGCCCTTTTATTGGGTTTCCACGCCGTCAGGTCTCCGGGGCGGGTCAAGAGCAAAGCGAACAAGATCGGAAGAAAGGCTGTTTTGAACCTGGGGCCATTGGGCATTGCCGATGGTATTGGCCGGATCATTCAACTCGCCAGCGTTCATCGTCGGAGTTGATTTGAAGCTCAACACCTTCTTCGCTCAAGGAGACGCTGACGGGAAGCCAGGGAGTCCCGTCAACGTGTGAGGGCATCCCACTAGCTTCGGCCACTCCTATAACAAGTG